>CAZLWZ010000033.1:0-10075 GCA_964563275.1 uncultured Flavobacterium sp. | reverse complement strand
TGCTGTTTTTGCTGCTTTTAGGAATTTCCCTGTTTTTAACAATCCAGTCACATTCGTTCCATCGGAGCAAGGTGATCAGCTCAGCAAATTTCTTAACGGGAGGCGTTTATGCACAGTTGAACAACATCAATGAGTATCTTCATCTGAAAGTGCAGAACGAAGAGCTTGCCCTGGAAAATGCACGTCTTAAGAAATTGCTTTACAATAATGCCGACACCACCGATATTGAAATTGACAGTATCAGGGGTATTCCGAAAACCGATATAATCGTGGCGAAGGTAATTCACAATTCGTACAACGTGCACGAAAATTATCTGACGCTCAACCGGGGAAAGGCTTCAGGTGTGGAGCCCGATATGGGCGTGATCAACAGCTCAGGAATAGTAGGAATAGTCGATAAAACATCAAAAAATTACGCGACCGTCCTTAGTGTCTTAAATATCAAATCGCAGATTAACGCGAAAATTAAAAAGTCGAGTCATTTTGGTTCCTTGGTGTGGAACGGCAAGAGCACCGGCTACGTTCAACTGATCGACGTCCCGAGACTGGCGGCAGTTCGCAAGGGCGACACCGTGGTCACCGGCGGGCAATCGATTATTTTTCCCGAAAATATAAACATCGGCACAATTCATAAAATTTACACTGATAACCAGACAAACTACTATACGCTGGATATAAAACTTTTTAACGACATGACCAGCCTGGGGCACGTGTATATCCTGAAAAGCGCCGATCGGAAGGAAGTTAAGGAACTTGAAAAAGCGACAACAGGTGAATAGTACGGTAATTACAAATATCATACGTTTTGTACTGCTGCTTGCGGCGCAGGTTGTTGTATTTAACAATATTAATTTTTTAGGATACATAAACCCGTACCCGTACATTCTGTTTATCATTCTTTTTCCTGTAAACGGAAACAGATATGGCCTGCTGATTGCCAGTTTCTTTCTTGGGATTATCATCGACATGTTCAATAACTCGGGAGGAGTACACGCGGCAGCATGTGTAACATTGGCGTATTTAAGGCCGTATATCTTTAAATTTTCTTTCGGACTTAGTTACGAGTATCAGACGGTGCGGTTAAACGACGTGCTGACGACTGAACGGTTTTCATTTATACTGATTGCAGTAGCAATTCATCATTTGACTTTATTTCTTCTCGAGGTTTTCAAATTAAACTTTATTTGGGATATTATCGTTAGGACATTGTTTAGCACCATGTTTTCGATAATAATCTGTATAATTTTGATATACCTTTTTAAACCGGCCCGACGATGAGAAAAATTTTACTGCCTATAATGATTATCGCGACTGCAGTAATTTTGCTGCTCCGCCTCTTTTATCTGCAGGTCATCGATGATTCACTGAAACTAAAATCGGATAATAATGCAATTAAAATAAAGTACGATTATCCCGAGCGCGGCTACATCTACGACAGAAACGGCAAACTTCTGGTCGCGAACCAGCCGTCGTACGATATCATGGTCATTCCGCGAGAGTTGAAAAACATTGACACGGTTGAATTTTGCCAGCTTTTGGATATCACAAAGGAAGATTTTATCCGCAAAATCGAAAAAGCTGTCGTTTACAGTCCGCGACTACCAACCGTATTCCTACCTCAGCTCAATAAAAAAGAGTATGCTGCTTTTCAGGAAAAAATACGCAAATTCGAAGGTTTTTACATTCAGAAACGATCGTTGCGCGATTATCAGGTAAATGTTGGCGCAAATATTTTTGGGTTCATTACGCAGGTAAATGAGGCAATAATCGAAAAAAATCCGTACTACAAGAGTGGCGACCTTATTGGCCGTCAGGGCGTAGAGGAAAGTTACGAAAATGTGCTGCGCGGCGTAAAAGGGGTAAAATACATCCAGAAAGATAAATTTAATCGCGAAATCGGTTCTTATAAAGATGGAAAGTTTGACACTATTGCTGTTCAGGGTGAAGATATTCATCTGAGCATCGATATTGAACTTCAAAAATACGGCGAGGAATTAATGATCAATAAGCGCGGCGGAATTGTCGCAATTGAACCTGCTACAGGTGAAATTCTGGCGCTGGTTACCGGCCCTTCTTATGATCCGGCAATTCTGGTTGGGCGTGATCGTTCGAAAAACTACACAAAGCTATACAACGATTCTATTGCGAAACCGTTATACGACCGCGGAGTACTGGCCGAATACCCACCGGGCTCACCATTCAAAATTTTAACCGGGCTGATTGCGTTGCAGGAAGGCGTTATCAATGAGCAGACCTCCTTTGCATGCAATCACGGGTTTAGCTATGCACGCGGCCGGTTTATGAAATGCCACGATTCCGGTATATCAAAGTTGCACAATGGCATTTACAACTCCTGCAACACCTACTTTGCGAGCATCTATATGAAAATAATTAATAAATATGCCAGTCCGGCCACCGGAGTTGACGTGTGGAGCAATCATTTGGAAAGTTTCGGACTTGGGCAATTCATGGGGTATGACCTTCCGACAGGGCGAAAGGGAAACAGGCCCACATCGAAACTATACAAACGAATTTATCCAAACGGCGGCTGGCGAAGTACTGCGATTGTTTCTAATGCTATCGGACAGGGCGAGGTGTTGATGACTCCGATCCAACTGGCAAACATGATGGCTGCCGTCGCGAACCGTGGACACTACTACACTCCGCATATCATCAAAAAAATTGAAGGACAACCGATCGATAAAAAATTCACTACCAAACATGTGACGACGATCGATCGCAAATATTTTGACCCGGTCATTAATGGATTATACGATGTTTATAACATGGGCACGGCAAAGAGCTTGCAGGTGGAAGGCATCGAAATTTGCGGAAAGACTGGTACTGCTGAAAATTATTCGAAGATTAACGGACAGCGGGTAAAGCTTCAGGATCACTCTATTTTCGTCGCTTTCGCGCCACGTGAGAATCCTAAAATTGCCATTGCGGTTTTTGTTGAGAACGGATATTGGGGTGCGCGGTGGGCCGGGCCTATGGCAAGTTTAATGGTCGAAAAATACATTCGCGGCACCATTACACGGACCGACCTCGAAAAGCGAATGCTCGAAGGAAGTTTACAAGACGAATATGCAAAATACCTCACTATAGGCAAAAAAACGACAGATAGTACAGCTACGCCTAAACCGGCCAAGGTCAATCCCGAAGTAGCCGAAAACTAGCCTCAATGAAAAACCAAAGCATACGAAGCCATCTGGACTGGATCAGCGTTATAATATTTTTTGCGTTGATGATCATGGGCTGGCTCAATATTTACTCATCTTCATTGCCGATTATCGAGACGAGTATTTTCGACTTCAGTCAGATATACGGCAAACAGATGCTTTTTATACTTTTTACGATACCGCTAATTTTTATAATTCTTGCGGTTGACGGGAAGTTCTACGAAAAGTACGCCAGTATCATTTTTGCAGTGGCACTTATCTCCTTAATAGGATTATTCTTTTTTGGAAAAACCATTGCCGGACAACGCTGCTGGTACGCAATCGGATCTTTTACACTTCAGCCTTCAGAGTTCGCCAAAGCTGCAACTGCATTAGCACTTGCTAAATACCTCAGCGACGTACAGGTGAATTTAAAGGACATTCATCGCCAGGTAATTGCGATGCTTATAATTTTTCTACCCGTTTTTTTAATATTGCCGCAGCCGGATCCGGGGAGCGCCTTGATATATATGGTATTTTTTATTGTCCTGTATAGGGAAGGCTTGCCCGCGTGGTATCTGTGGACAGCATTCCTGGCCGTTATTGTTTTTGTACTGACGCTGGTACTCGCACCAGTTTATGTAATAGGGATAGCTGCGATTATAATTGCAATAGTATACTTCCGAAGCCGAGTCATCGACCGCAGCCTCATTGTCAGCGGTATTATGCTTGCATTGGTTTCGGGTTTCGTGTTCTCCGTAGATTACGTTTTTGAAAATGTATTTAAGCAGCACCACCGTGACCGTTTTAACATTTTGCTCGGAAAGGAAGTAGATTTGCGCGGCATCGGGTATAATACGAACCAGTCGGAGATAGCTATTGGTTCCGGCGGATGGTTCGGCAAAGGCTTCCTCGAAGGCACCCAAACCAAGGGCGGGTTCGTACCTGAGCAGCACACGGATTACATATTTACCACTGTTGGCGAAGAGTGGGGTTTTGTGGGTTCTACTGTCGTTATTTTATTGTTCGCCGGCCTGATTCTGCGTGTCATATATTTGTCGGAGCGGCAAAAAACGAAGTTTAGCCGTGTATATGGCTACTGTGTCGCCGGAATATTATTTATTCACTTTTTTGTGAATGTGGCAATGGTGTTGGGGATTTTTCCAACTATTGGGGTGCCGCTGCCATTCTTCTCATACGGCGGCTCGGGATTATGGGGCTTCACTATTCTCTTGTTTATATTCCTGAAAATGGACGCCAACAAAGTAAACGAGTGGTGATATCATCAAGTGGCCCGTACATCGAGAGCATCACGTAAAGCATTACCCGTCATCATGAATGCCAATGTGAGCAACATGATCGCTATTCCCGGGACCATGGCCAGATACGGTTTTCCCAGAATGATGTAGCTGTAATGGTCTTTGATGATACTTCCCCAGCTAGGGATTGGTGGCTGCGCTCCAAGTCCCAAAAAGCTTAATCCGCTTTCCACAAGGATCGCCGAGGCAAAATTGGCTGCCGAAATCACAATAACAGGTGCCATTATATTAGGTAAGATGTGATGCAAAATAATTCTGACATTGCCGTAACCCAGCGCCTTGGCAGCCGTTACGTACTGCATCTGCTTCATCCCGATGATCTGTCCCCGAACGACGCGTGCCACCTCCACCCACATAGTCAGTCCTACCGCAACAAAGACCTGCCAGAAGCCTTTCCCCAGAGCCAATGTGATTGCAATGACCAGCAATAAAGTTGGTATCGACCAAATGATGTTCACGAGCCACATCACGAATGCATCGACTTTTCCGCCATAATAGCCTCCTAACGCGCCGAAGAAGATTCCGACAATCAGGGAAATTAAGACCGCAACGATCCCAATTGATATAGAAACCCGTGAGCCGACCAGCATTCGGCTGAGCAAATCCCTTCCGTACTTATCGGTGCCCAGCAAAAATCTTTTTTCATGAATTAGCTCCTGCTCCACCACTTGAATATCATTATAATCCGGGAACTGATTTAGCGAAATTTCTTTGGTAATTGCCAAATCGGGTTCGTCGCTATATTCTTTGTACACGATTTTGTCGCCTTCAGTATGATAACTTTGCAAAGGTATTTCACTTGCAGTATTAGGAAATCCGAATAAGTAATTCTGCAGCCCTTGCTCTTGTCGCACACCTGGCACTCTTAGCATTTGCACCTTAAAGCCGGGCGGTTTTGAGTGAATCGCGAGATGCATTTGATTTGCATTTTCAGAATTATCGGGTGCGATAACGTACGCAAATAAAGCGAGCACGGTGAGAAGCACAATAAAACCAAAACTGAAAACGCCCCACAAATTCTTTTTGAATCTGCGGAGCGCTATTCCTGTTAGTGAACTGGAGCTTCTATCCATTAAAACTTAACCAATTTTTCGTTTTTTTTTAAGTTCGCTGTGCCTTTTGCGGTGGTAGAATGTAAATCAGACAGAACGTTAATCGCTTCTTCCACGTATATATCTTTTGCTAAATTTTCATGCCAACGTACCCTTTTTTCCTTTAGGGTTTCATCTTTGGCAAAAGCTTCCTCCTCGTATGGGAGCGACTTAAAAATCAGGTTGTTTTTGTAATCGCTGATTGCCTTAAACTTTTTAGCAGTTTGTTCAACGAGTTCTTGTTCTGCCCTGAATTTGTCGAGATTGAGACTGTAAACATTTTCTTTACTACGATCATTAATCCACTTCGCGTTTTCCTCAACCAGTTGAAACTGCGGATTCGAGTCGATGCGTTTGCGGCTGTTTGAGATTGCGAAGTTAAAATTCGACTGCTGATTCCACGATTTGTAGTTAGCAGCATCTATTTTGTCCCATGGCATCGCATTTTCGATATCGCGTTCACCCATTTTGACGTACGAATATCTGTCGGGCATCGCCACATCGCTGCGCACGCCTTCAAGTTGCGTGGAGCCGCCGTTGATGCGGTAAAACTTCTGAGTTGTTGTTTTAAGCGCCCCAAGATCACCTAGATCGCTGTTACGAATAAACTGATTTAAATCTATCACATTTTGCACCGTACCCTTGCCGTAGGTTTGTTTGCTACCAACCACAACACCCCTTTTGTAATCCTGGATAGCGGCCGCAAGAATTTCGGAAGCCGATGCCGAGAAATTATTCACCATAATAACCAATGGCCCCGACCACTCGATCTTACTGTCACGGTCGTATAAGACCTCTTTGCGCTTTCCTGATGATTTTATCTGGACGATAGGCCCTTCCTCTATAAACAATCCGGCAATATCCACCACTGTCTTTAAAGATCCCCCACCGTTGTCGCGTACATCAAGCACGATTCCTTCAACACCTTCCTTCTTAAGCCGTTTTACTTCGAGTGCAATGTCTTTACCTGCATCGCGGCTACTTGAATTGTCAAAATCAATATAAAATTTAGGCAGATATATTATACCGTATTTTACTCCGTTTTTTTCAACGACACTGGATCGGGCGTATGTCTCTTCAATTTCAACCTCATCCCTGACAATCCGTATAACTTTTAATGTACCGTCAGTTTTCTTAACCGACAGGCGTACTTCAGTTCCTTTCGGCCCTTTAATCCTTTTTACCACATCGTCAAGTCGCATTCCCACTACGTCTACAGGTTCGCTGCTACCCTGACCTACTTTAAGCACGACATCACCCGGTTCAAGTTCCTTTCCTCTCCAGGCCGGACCGCCTGAAATCAGTTCAGTGATTTCGGTAAAATCGTTCTTCTTTTGAAGCCGGGCACCAATCCCCTCGAGCTTACCGCTCATGCTTACGTCGAAACGTTCTTTTTCCTCGGGAGCAAAATAAGACGTATGAGGATCAAATCGCGATGCAATAGAATTTATATACACCGAAAACCAATCTTTTCGTTCCAAATCATCTATAAAACCGAAGTATTCATTGAGCGACTTCAGTGAGCTCTCGCGGGTCTCTTTTTCGAGTTCTTCAAAGGATTTATTCTTAATCTTTACCGCTTCCTTTTTCTGCTCCTTCCGAAACTCTTCAATTGCCTGCTCTTCATTGTCAGTAGGAGATTCAATCTTTGATTTGTCGGTCTTGCCTTGCTGTAAATCCAGTTTATCGGTAAGAGACGATAACGTAGTCAACTTTATCTGCTTGCGCCATCTCTCCTCAAGATCACCGGTAGTTGAAGCATAAGGCAACTTCTCATAATCGGTATTGAACTCTTCATCTATAGAATAATCAAAAGGCTTTTTTAATATCTTTTTATAGTACGATTTGCTTTCTTCAAGACGTGTCATCAACCGGTTATAGGTTAATTCAAAAAAAGACAGGTCTTTATTCCGGATTTGATCATCAAGAATGAGTTCATATTTTGCGAATTCATCTATATCCGACTGCAGGAAAAACCTTTTAGACGGATCAAGTGCCGTAATATAATCCTTGTAAACTCCTTTTGAAAAATTGTCATCAATCGCAGCAGGGTCGAAGTGGCCACGTTCGATAACGAATGTCAATAGCTCTATCAGGAGTTTGTCCTTTTCAGGATCATTTTTCTCCTTAGGAATAAAGCTCCATAGTGCTGCCGAAATAGCAACAATTGCTAGTATTAATTTATAATTTCTTTTCATAAAATTCATTATCGCATTCATCAAGTACAAAGGGTTCTGATCAACGAAAAACTGTGCCAGAAAGTTGGATGGTATAATTCTCGTTATTGATTGCTAAAGTACTAACTTCCTTCCAAAATTGATTATTTTTGTCATATATTTAGTATTTTACGCCAAACCAGCTACCCCGATCTCAAATGTCATATCTGGTTTAAGAACTGCAAATCTCCGTATGTAACACATGGCACAAAGGCCCCTTATTTTAGTGACGAATGATGACGGCATTACCGCACCAGGAATCCGTGCGCTGATCGAGGTTATGAAAGACCTTGGAACAGTCGTCGTTGTTGCGCCCGACAGTCCGCAGTCAGGGACCGGTCACGCGATCACCATCAACAACACCTTATACATCAATAAAGTCTCTGCTGATAACGCAGCAATAGCTGAATATAGCTGCTCAGGCACACCCGTCGATTGCGTAAAATTGGCCGTCAATGAAATAATTGGGAAAAAGCCCGATTTATGTGTGTCTGGAATTAACCACGGATCGAACTCATCGATCAATGTAATATACTCAGGAACTATGAGTGCTGCTGTCGAGGCTGGAATTGAAGGCATTCCGGCTATAGGATTTTCGCTGCTCGATTATGACTGGGACGCGGATTTTGAGGCGGTCAAACCCTTTGTCCGTAAAATCGCCCTGCAGGTGCTGGAGAGTGGTTTGCTTGACGGAGTGGTTTTAAACGTAAACTTCCCGAAAATTCCGGAGAAGAATATTAAAGGCATTAAAATTTGCAGACAGGCCAAGGCGATGTGGGCCGAAAAATTCGATAAACGTAAAACGCCACAGGGAAAAGATTATTTTTGGCTGACGGGTGAATTCGTAAATCACGATGCGGGCGAGGACACCGACGAGTGGGCGCTTGAGCATGGTTACGTATCGGTTGTACCGGTGCAGTTCGACCTGACGGCCCATCACGCAATACAACAACTTAATAACTGGAAATTAAATGAAAAAAACTGATTTGCTGGTGGGGATGATAATCGGGATAGTAGCGGCTATTGCCGGAAGCTTTATTTTTATTACACTTTTTACGGAGTACAGCTTTATGAATGGTATAGGCTATATGAAGGCAGCCGGACATTTGGGGAAAATCATCACACTCGGTGCGATCATGAATCTCATAATCTTCTTTCTCTTACTTCACTATAAAAAAGAGTTGATGGCGCGCGGGGTTGTACTGGCCACGATCCTGTTAACGATCGTCACACTGTTCGTTTAAAAATAACCCATGAAAATTTATATAATTGCAGGCGAAGCATCCGGGGATCTTCACGGGTCGAATTTAATGAAAGCGATATACGAAAAAGCACCCCACGCCGATATTCGTTTCTGGGGCGGCGACCTTATGCAAAGCGTGGGCGGTCACCTTGTAAAGCACTATCGGGATCTGGCCTTTATGGGGTTTCTTGAAGTTGTGCTTAACATCCGCACCATCTTCAAAAATATTCGGTTTTGTAAATCCGATATCGAACAATTTAACCCTGATTCGATTATTTTTATTGATTATCCGGGCTTTAATATGCGAATTGCGAAATGGGCAAAACAACGGAAATGGCGTACGCATTATTACATTTCGCCGCAGATTTGGGCATGGAAAGAAAATCGTATATCGGCTATCAAGCGAGATGTCGACAAAATGTACGTGATCTTACCCTTTGAAAAAGCTTTTTACGAAAATAAACATCAATTCCCGGTTGAGTTTGTAGGACATCCCTTAATCGATGCAATTCAAAACCGAGCGAAAACTGACCCCACTGCTTTTCGCGAACAAAACCGCCTGGGTTCCAAGCCTGTCATAGCTTTGCTTCCAGGAAGCCGAAAACAGGAGATCGCTAAAATGCTTTCTGTAATGCTTGCAGCGGCGGCCGATTTTCCGGACTATCAGTTTGTAATTGCAGGTGCGCCAGGCCAGGACCGACAGTTTTACGATCAGTTTCTAAAGAACCATAATGTAGGGTTTGTCGCTAATAAAACCTACGATCTGCTTGATATTGCCGAAGCGGCGCTGGTGACCTCGGGAACGGCAACGCTGGAGACGGCATTGTTCAAGGTTCCCGAAGTTGTTTGCTACAAAGGCTCGTGGGCATCTTATCAAATAGCAAAACGGTTGATTACACTAAAATATATTTCGTTGGTAAATCTAATCATGGATCGACAGATTGTAACCGAACTCATCCAGGACGACTGTAATCCGTCGCGTATAAAACAGGAACTTTCAAAATTACTACAACCGCAAACCCGTCAGCATATCCTGCGCGAGTAC
>CAZLWZ010000032.1:0-10077 GCA_964563275.1 uncultured Flavobacterium sp. | reverse complement strand
ATATTTTTTACAGAATATTATTTCTTCTTCTCTTTTATAATTGCTGCGCCGGCCACGACAACCACAATTTCTCCTTTGGGCGCCGTCACCTCGAAGTGTTTGGTTACATCAGCGATGCTGCCGCGTATATTCTGCTCGTGCATTTTCGATAATTCCCTTGATACACTAACAGCACGGTCGCTGCCGAAATGAACCGAAAATTCCGCCAAAGTCTTCAGCAGTTTATGCGGAGAAACATAAAATATCATCGTGCGGTTTTCTGCAGCAAGCGCAAGCAACCTTGTTTGGCGGCCTTTCTTTTCAGGTAAAAATCCTTCAAAAACAAATCGGTCGTTTGGAAGTCCGCTGTTGACCAGCGCCGGAACAAATGCGGTTGCCCCTGGAAGACACTCAACCGCAATGCCGTTTTCAATGCAGGCACGTGTAAGAAGAAAACCCGGATCCGATATAGCCGGCGTTCCCGCATCCGATATCAACGCTATGGTTTCACCACCTCGCAACCTTGCAATGATATTTTCAACCGTTTTGTGTTCATTATGCATGTGGTGGCTGTGCATATGAGTGCCGATGTCGTAATGTTTCAGCAATTTCCCGCTGGTGCGCGTATCCTCGGCCAAAATTAAATCTGCTTCCTTTAAAACCCTTATTGCCCGAAAAGTCATGTCTTCAAGATTGCCGATCGGCGTCGGAACGATGTAGAGTCGGGACATAATATCGTTAAAAACTAATTAATTATTGTTGTATTATGCAAACCTGCGCTCGATGATCTCCATGAACCGCTGCGAATATTCATCTTTCCCTTGCCAATTATCGTAGTCAGGCTTAACCATTTCGTCAATAAAGGTTTGCGCCTCTTCGAATGTGTCAAATGTGATCAACTGCGATAACACCCTGTTGTAGTCTTCGCTGCTGTTGCCAAACAAATGCTTCATAAATGCTATCCGGTCGTTCAACCCGATGGTAATGCCTTTTGACAGTCTGTCATTCAACGATGAAGGTCGTTTATCCTTTTTTGGAGAAGGATTTACTTCTGAAGGTTCGCTGCGTACCGGCGCCACTTCCTGCTCCTGATTCACCGGCTGTTTTGCAACTTCCTCAGGTTTTATAAACACAGGATCAACATAGTCCTTACCCAATAAATCATCAAAGGTGAATTGTGGTTTTGTCGGCTTCGGTACTTCCTGCTCTTCCGGTTCTTTGGCTTCGAAACTTAGCTCGAATGAAGGAATAAAAACTTCCTTCTTTGGTCGTTCTTCAATTTCTTCTTCGGCCGGTATTTCTTCCTCTTCCGATGTATCGGCACTTTCTTCTTCCTCTTCCGCAATCTCAGTTTGCGTATTTTCTTGTTCCGGTTCAGATGGTGCTGATTTCATTTCGGTTGCTGCTTCCATTTCACCGGCTTCAGTTTCCGTGGTTATTGATGATTCCGGCAGCAACACCGGTTCTTCAGTGACAGGTTCAGACTTTAATATTTCGCCAGAATTATCATCAGCGGCCATAGTATCGTCTTTGTCGAATGCCATTTCTAATTTTTCCTCGATGTCGGCCTTGTCAATAGTTGGCCTTGCACCTTCAAAGTTTTCTTCTGCGAATCGTAAGACCGATAATGTCTCATACAGTTTTCGAGCCTCTTTATGTAAAATTTCAATATCCGATTTATCCCTGATCTTAAGAATACGATGGGCAATGCTGATCAATTCCGCTTCCAGCTTTTTTTTCATAACTTTTGAAATTATAATGAGTAAGGCGTGTCTTTTTTAATAAATTTGTTTGCTAACCACAGCAACCAACCGGGGTTTGCAAAGTAAAAAAATCCTAATCCTTTTAAGGCTGAAAATTACAAAATGTTTCTCGAAAATACAGTTAATCATAAAGAACAATTTGGATGGATTGAAGTGATCTCGGGTTCGATGTTTTCTGGTAAGACTGAAGAGCTGATCCGTCGGTTGAAGCGCGCTAAATTTGCCCGCCAGAAAGTCGAAATCTTTAAACCTGCCATTGATACTCGTTATAACGAGGAAATGGTGGTTTCGCATGATGCAAATGAGATCCGTTCGACACCTGTACCCGCAGCAGCGAATATAGCAATTCTGGCTCAGGGATGCGACGTCGTAGGGATCGACGAAGCGCAGTTCTTTGATGATGAAATAGTGAAAATTTGTAATGATTTGGCAAACTCTGGCGTTCGTGTTATTGTTGCAGGTCTTGACATGGATTTTAAAGGAAATCCGTTCGGTCCGATGCCGGCTTTGATGGCAACAGCCGAGTATGTCACAAAAGTACATGCCGTTTGTACCCGTACCGGGAATCTCGCCAACTACAGCTTTCGGAAAGGCAGCAATGATAATCTGGTCCTGCTTGGGGAGACCGAGGAGTACGAGCCTCTCAGCCGTGCAGCTTACTTCGACGCCATGCGCCAGCAGAATACCGATCCGAATCCAAAAAGTAATTTTGCAAAGTCTGGTTCGTGATTTTCTTAAGCAAAAATATTGCAGAAATATTAAACGCTGAATGGCGTGGGGCAGTTGCCGAAGACGAAATCGACCACATATCTATCGACAGCCGTTCTATGCAAAACGGTGCTGCAACGCTATTTTTTGCGCTAACTGGCCCAAATAACGACGGTCATGATTTTATTGCCGAACTCGCTGCTAAAGGAGTTAAAAATTTTGTCGTAACGCATGTGCCGGAAGGTATCGCGGCCAACTTTTTAATTGTTCGAAATACAACAGCAGCATTACAAAATTTTGCCATCTACTACAGAAGCTTATTTCATTTCCCGATAATTGGAATCACCGGCAGTAACGGGAAAACCATCGTCAAGGAGTGGCTGAATTTTCTTCTGAGCCCCGATTTCATTATCATCCGCAGCCCAAAAAGTTATAATTCACAGGTTGGCGTACCGCTTTCGGTAATAGCTATCAATGAGAAACACAACCTCGGTATTTTTGAAGCAGGGATTTCAACAACAGGTGAGATGCAAAATCTGGCGGCGATCATTCGGCCTACGATCGGCATTCTGACAAATATCGGGACGGCACATGATGAAGGATTCTCAAGTATTGGCGAAAAAATCAGCGAAAAACTTACGCTTTTTTCGGATGTTGAGGTTCTTATCTATAACTTCAGTCGCACCATAGAAGCATTTTTAAGTCCCGGCATCAATACCTTTTCATGGAGTTTTGAGGACGAGGGTGCCGATGTTTTTATTTCAAAAAAACTTCAGATCGATAAAACGGTTCTAATCATCACACAAAAAAAGAGGACGTTTGAAATTAAAGTTCCGTTCCATGACGATGCATCGGTAGAAAATGCGATTCAGTGCATCATGACGATGCTGTATCTGCAATACGAGCCCGATCAGATTGAATCGCGTGTTGCGCTGCTGTATCCGGTAGAAATGCGCCTTCGGGTAAAAATGGGTATCAACAACACGACGATCATCGACGACAGTTACAGCTCCGACTTCCAGTCGCTTAAAATTGCATTGGATTTTCTTGAAAGTCAGAAGCAGCATAAAAAGAAGACGCTTATATTATCCGATATTTTTCAAAGCGGGCTTACCAATGACGAACTGTACTCGCGTGTGGCACAACTGATTATAGCGAATAAAATCAGTCGGGTGATAGCAATTGGCGACACAATCTCACAGCACAAAAGCCGCTTCGTTAATTGTACTTCCTTTCATAGTACGGCTGATTTTGTTGAGGCATTCGAGACTTTACATTTCGCCGAAGAAACGATTTTTGTCAAAGGCGCACGTCATTATAAATTTGAGCAAATCGTAACATTACTCGAAGAAAAGACCCACGAAACAGTTCTCGAGATAAACCTTAACGCGATTAGCCATAACCTGAACGTCTTCCGGTCGCGTCTTAACCCGAACACAAAGTTAATGGTAATGGTCAAGGCTTTTGGATATGGCAACGGTGGCTTCGAAATTGCGAAATTACTCGAACATCACAATGTTGATTATCTCGGCGTGGCATTCGCCGATGAAGGTATTTCGCTCAAAACGTCCGGGATAAAAATTCCGATAATGGTCTTAAACCCGGAAGCGACGAGTTTTTCCGCGATCATACAATATGCACTTGAACCCGAAATTTACAGCATCAAAGGTCTTCAATCGTTTATTAAAATTGCAGTACAGAAGAAATTACGGCATTATCCGGTTCATATCAAACTAGACACCGGAATGCACCGGCTCGGCTTTCAGAAAGAGCAAATGCAGGAACTGGCTGCCATTTTAAAGGCAACTGACGCTGTCGAAGTAAAATCGGTATTATCCCACCTGGCGAGCAGCGACGATTTATCGGATGCCGACTTCACGCATTCACAGATAAAGTTGTTCGATGATCTATCGCAACAGCTGGCAAAGACACTGCAGATACAACCGCTGCGGCACATCCTGAACACTTCCGGCGTCACCAACTATCCGGAAGCGCAATTCGACATGGTCAGACTGGGAATAGGCTTATATGGAGGGGCGAACAGCGATAAAATGCAACAGGACCTGCAGATCGTTGGTACCCTAAAATCAATAATTTCCCAGGTTCGCGAGATACCGGCAGGAGATAGTGTTGGGTACAGTCGCCGATTCGTAGCCGAAATTGATTCACGGATTGCAACCATCCCTATTGGCTATGCCGACGGAATTCCGCGTAGTTGGGGCAACGGAGTGGGTTATGTGACTGTTAATGCGCAAAAGGCGCCGATAGTAGGAAGCATTTGTATGGATATGTTAATGATCGACGTGACCGGTCTTAATTGTAAGGAAGGTGACCGTGTGGTTATTTTTGGCGAGGATCCGACGGTAGATTTTATGGCCGATAAGCTCGGTACAATCGCCTATGAGATTTTAACCGGAATATCACAACGGGTAAAGCGAGTTTTCTATAGGGAGTAATAAATATCTAGTAAAAATTTTAAAGAGTATTAATATGGGATTATTATCAGAATTTAAGTCTTTCGCCGTAAAGGGCAACGTAATCGACCTTGCCGTTGCTGTGATTATTGGAGCCGCTTTCGGCAAAATTGTGACCTCGTTTATCGAAAACGTAATCACACCACTGATTTTACAACCTGCATTAGATGCCGCAAACCTGTCGAAAATCGAAGAACTAACCATATTTGGATCGGTAAAATATGGAATATTTTTGTCAGCTGTAATAAACTTTGTTATTGTTGCGTTTATTCTTTTTCTGTTAATTAAAGGTGTAACCTCGATGCGTCGCAAAGAAGCAGCGACACCGGCAGCGCCACCTGCTCCTACAAATGAGGAAAAACTACTGATGGAAATTCGCGATGCTCTTAAGAGTCGCACTGAACTGTAAAGTACCGTTACATTATATATTCTAACTTAAGCCGCCCACACCAGGGCGGTTCTTCTTTTTACAAAGCTGCTGCTGATCGCTAAAAACTATCTACTTTTGCAGAATAAAATTTTACAATATGAAAATTGCAGTGGTTGGCGCGACAGGAATGGTAGGAGAGGTGATGCTCCAGGTTTTGGCCGAAAGGAATTTTCCTGTTACTGAACTTATACCTGTGGCGTCGGAGAAATCCGTCGGGAAACAGATTGTTTTTAATGGTCTGAAATATACCGTCGTCGGCCTGCAGGCAGCTGTTGAAAGACACCCCCACATCGCATTGTTTTCTGCCGGCGGTGAAACCGCACTTGAGTGGGCGCCAAAATTTGCGGAAGCAGGAACTACAGTTATCGATAATTCATCGGCATGGCGTATGGATCCGTCAAAGAAACTAGTTGTTCCCGAGATAAATGCTTCGGCATTAAATTCATCGGATAAAATAATCGCAAATCCTAACTGCTCTACGATTCAGATGGTGCTTGCGTTGGCACCTCTGCATAATAGATATAACATTAAGAGAATTATCGTTTCAACGTATCAGTCAATAACCGGGACTGGCGTAAAAGCGGTTCAACAACTTGAGAACGAGTATGCGGGCGTCAAGGCAGAGATGGCTTATAAGTATCCGATACACAAAAATGCAATCCCTCAATGTGATTCATTTGAAGAGAATGGTTACACGAAGGAGGAAATGAAACTGGTGCGGGAAACCAAGAAAATCTTAAACGACGAATCGGTTCAGGTAACGGCCACAGCGGTGCGGGTGCCAATTGTTGGCGGCCATAGCGAATCGGTCAACGTTGAATTTTCAAATGATTTTGAAATAAATGATGTTCGGCGCATCCTGCATGAAACACCAGGAATCGTTTTACAAGACAATAATGACACTTTTACTTACCCAATGCCGATATATGCGCAAGGCAAAGATGATGTATTCGTAGGCCGTCTCCGTCGCGATGAAAGCCAACCCAACACATTAAATATGTGGATCGTAGCCGACAATCTTCGCAAAGGCGCCGCGACTAACACAGTTCAGATAGCAGAATATCTGATTGCAAACAATTTGGTATAGCAGATTTCCCAATTTTTGTTAAATCGGCCTGATCTTGAGATGTCGTTTGTACATTTGCTGTTGATGGGTCAAAAATTCATTTTTCAGGGATATTTACTATTGACGGCACTGATCTTTTCAGTGTTCTTTCCGTCAATCCATGCGCTCGAGCATATAGCCGATGCTATGCACGAGCATGAATGCGTGCATCAGTATGGCGAAACCAATACCGAGATTACACACCAACACGAAAGCAAGGATCATTGTGTAATATGCGATTTTACGCTGAGTTCCTACTTGAGCCTTGATGGGGTGATTTATAAAAAAGCTGTTGCTCATACAGGAATTCCATACTTCTTCCATGCTACAAACCACCGCAGCGACACCGCACTGAGGGTGCTTCAACTGCGCGGTCCTCCAATAATCTGAAATTTAACCGGTAAAGACCGATTTCTAACTTCAGATTTTAAATATGCGTTATCTTTTAATGTTAACCTTCCTTTGCTGGGGAGGCGTGACCGATTTGTGCGCACAGCATAACATATTCGGTACAATTACAAACAGCAATGGTGAGGGCCTCGGCGGAAGCCATGTCCATGTCAACGAAAATTTTTCAATTGCAGATCCCGATGGCCATTATAATGTTGTGGTTCCCCATGGTTGGCACAGGCTGTATATCTCTCACGTAGGGTACAAAAAATTGGATACGCTTGTACAAGTGACGTCAGATCTCGAACTAAACCTTAAGCTGAAGCAGGCTATTGCGGAACTTGCCGAGGTGGTCATTCCCGAACGTGCCGCTGCGCCAACACCTGATCTTGTACTAGGTCGCGATATGGTGGAGCGGTTCAGCAATGAGTCGCTGGGAGATCTTTTAAGTGAGATACCCGGAATTTCGGCGATGAAAAGTGGCACGGCTGTAGTAAAGCCCGTGATCAACGGTTTGCACAGCAGCCGCGTGTTGGTGATCAATAACGCTGTGCGTATGGAAGATCATCAATGGGGTGCCGAACATGCGCCTAATATAGACGTGAACAGTGCCGGTACTGTCTCCCTTATAAAAGGTGCAGAAGCGTTGAGGTTCGGTGGCGACGCAATTGCCGGCGTAATTATGGTTGAACCGCCATCCATTCCGGTGCGCGATACGCTATACGGCCATACGATTATCAACGGGGCTACCAACGGCCGCGGCGGAAGTATTTCCTCGGCGTTGTATCAAGGGAGAAAATCAGGGTGGAATTACAACGGATTGGGAACCGTAAAGTTTCTTGGCGACCGTGAGTCACCTGATTACGTTTTGTCGAACACGGGTAACCGTGAGTACAGCGCCGGCGCAGGTTTAGGTTTTAAAGGTGATGGCTTTGGGTTCAGGGCGGATTACAGTTTCTACCACGCTAACATCGGAATTCTACGAGCGTCACATATCGGAAATATTACTGATCTCGTCCTTGCTATTAATAATGACGCTCCTACCGGGACCAGTCCGTTTACGTATGAGATCAATGCTCCAAGGCAACAAGTAGCGCATCATTTAGCCAAGGCAGTTTATTACCGGAATTTACCTTTCGGCAAACTAACGTTGCAGTACGCCTTTCAATTCAACAACAGGCAGGAATTTGACATTCGACGCTCGGAGCGCAACAAACCTTCGTTAGATCTTGATTTGGCGACCCACTCATTAAATGCGGATGTAGAGTCTAAGTTTGATGAAACATCGGTCAAAGCCGGACTTGCCGCACATTATCAGAACAATTCCGCAAATCCCGAGACCGGCGTTCGGCCATTGATTCCGAATTATGACAAATTAGATATAGGTGCATACGCAACGGCAAGCAGGCAGCTGACGCAGAAGTTGCGTCTTGAGGCCGGTGGGCGATATGACTTCAGCCGGATAGACGCCGATAAATTTTACCTGAAGTCACGCTGGGAATCGAATGGCTATGAAACCGACTTCAATAATATTATTACGGGTGATTTTGGTACGCAGTGGCGCACAAATCCTGCTTTTGACTACCACAATTTATCGGCAGTGATCGGGGTCGCTTATTCATTGGATAACAATACGCAGTGGATATCGAATTTTAGCATTGCGAGCAGAAATCCAAATCCATCGGAATTATTTAGCGATGGGTTGCATCATGCGTCAGGTCAAATCGAAATTGGCGATTTACGTCTGCAGAAGGAAGTTGGCTATAAAATCTCAACTGCTGTCAAGTTTGCATCCGATAAATGGCGGTATCAAATCAATCCTTTCCTGAACTATATTGATGATTTTATCCTTGCGCGCCCTGCAGGCTTGGAACAGTCAATCAGGAGTGCCTTTCCCGTTTGGGTTTACGACCAGGCTGCGGTACGTATTTACGGAATTGATGCCAGTGCTGAATACAGTTCCGATGAATTTAAATTCGGTTCAAATGTGGCGTATGCACATGGCACAAATCTCGGATCCGGCAAACCTTTAATTCACATGCCGCCGGTGCAATTGAAGAATTCAGTGGTATATAATGTGGAAAGATGGAATAATTTTTCTGCCGGTCTTACCAGCGAATCTTCCTTCTTCCAATCGAGGTATCCTAACGATGATTTTGTTACCGATGTGTTTATTGACGGTGAAACGACACCGGTGCTGGTTGGGATAAGCCGCCCGCCTGCCGGATATCATTTGCTGCATTTTAATTCTTCGGTGCGCTTCGCCGCTTTCGGCAAGTCTGCATTGCAGGTTGCATTGAATGTTCATAATATTTTGAATACTAGTTACCGCGATTATCTGAACAGGAACCGGTTTTATGCCGACGAAATTGGACGGAATGTGACAGTTCAAATTAAATTAAACTATTAAACTTAAAAAATCTTACACATGAAAAAATTTCAGTTAGCTACTTACGCTTTTATCGCTTTATTTTTTATTGGATGCTCAAATGACGACGCTGTGCCCGTAAATGAAGAAGAGCTCATAACGACCGTTACCGTTACCATGGCTCCGGAAGGTGGTGGTCAAAGTATAACGATGATATATCGCGACCTGGATGGCGATGGTTCGGGTGCGCCTTTGGTAACCGTTAGCGGTACCCTTGAAACGGGAACTGTTTATGCTGGATCGGTACAACTGCTGAATGAGTCGGTGACCCCAGCCGAGGATATAACCGAAGAAATCATCGAAGAAGCTGAAGATCACCAATTCTTTTATGGGATTCCGCAAGGCCTGGGAAGTATTGTTTACTCCGCTCCTTTTGATGCCAATGGACATCCAATAGGGACAAACTTTATTTTGACGACCAATAGTACCGGAACAGGGAATTTGACGGTTGTCCTCAGACACGAGCCTAATAAATCAGCTGCGAACGTGGCTCAGGGCGATATAACCAACGCAGGCGGTGAGACCGATGTTGAGGTTTCGTTTCCAATTACCATCCAATAATTACAGCTAATTTTACTAAGCCTCCGTTCAGGGGGCTTTTTAATATTTTAAATCACCGACATAACGCATGTGACGAACGATTCGGTCTTTTCGCCGGTTGATATAGGAGGAGGAATTACTGGCTGCATACTTTCGCGGATTTGGTAATATGGCGGCGATTCCGGCGGCTTCCCGTTTTGACAACACGGATGCGTCCTTGCTGTACCAATGTCTGGACGCAGCTTGCGCACCATAAACGC
>CAZLWZ010000031.1:0-10331 GCA_964563275.1 uncultured Flavobacterium sp. | reverse complement strand
TAGTCTGACCAACGTTGATATTTGCAGTGGCAAGTCCAGAAGCAGCTGAAGCAGACACATTCGAATTCAAGCCAGTATTGTCTGTTCTGTAAACTGATCCATCTAAGGTTAGACGATCATTAAACATCCCTAAATTGACGGTTAATTCTTTTGTGGTATAGAATTCTGGCTCGATAAATCTGTTCGTTACATTGGTCGCCTGAACATATGAATTTAAGTCTCCATAAGGAAAACCTCCTGCTTGTGCATACAAATTATTTATAGAGTAGACACCTACGTTATTGTTACCAACTTTTGTAATGTTAGCAGCAATTTTTAAATAATTAAGGATGTCACCTTGAAGATTTTCAAACGCTTTCGTAGGAACAAATGAAATACCTGCACTAGGATAAAAATAACTGTTATTAGACTCATCAAGTCGGCTGGTCCAATCGTTACGACCCGTCACATTCAAGAATAAATAGTCACGGTAACCTAAGTCCAACTGCGCAAAATAGCTATACTTTCTCCAGCGGCTATTGTTATTGTTGCCTGCTGTAGTCACATTTGGAGATGTTACATTATCGATCGTATATAGACCCGGAATTGTAAGATTTTCACCACCAACACCATTCACAGCGAACAAATTGTCCTGGATATTGTTACCGATATTCGCCCTAAGATTAAGATTCTCAGTTAGATCATAGTCAAAATTCACCAATAAGTCTGCATATATGTAACGAGTAGTTGCGTTAAACTGTGACATTTGTGAAATAGTGGTATGGTTACCACCACCTACCTGAAGATTATCCGTATAAGCGTTGGTGTACGACAATGCATTCTGTGAAGTTAACTGCGCATTGGCATTATAATTAACGTTGATGTTCTTGTTGACCTCGTAATTTATCGTCGCAATACCATTAAAGAAATTTCTTCGGTTCAGATTGCGAATATTATCTCGCTGCCAGTAAGGACTCATGTAATATGATGTCCAGTGATGCTGATTTAGCGGAGTCGAAAACTGTCTGACAGGGATGTTCGTGGCTGTCTGCAACAATTCCGTAAACAAGTTTGATGAAGTAGTTTCAGTTTTCTGCGTAGTGTAAGTCACGTTTCCTTCAACCGTCCACTTGTTAAGTTTCTTACCTCCCTTGAAAATAAAACTGCTTCTGTCAAGCGCATCTCTGTCAACAACAAATTGCGTATTTTGCTTATTAGCTGAAAAAAACACATAACCATCATCTAAAGTACCTCCAGAAAACGCCACACCATTTTGCGCTAGCGTACCCGTCTGAAAAAATTGCTTGATGTTGTCTTTGATAGGGCTATAAGGAGCCATAATGTATGATCCGTCAGCCTGTGCTAAACCGACCGGACGGATACTACCGTCGAATTCCGGACCCCAAGCACCGTTCTCGTAACTGATATGCTCACCGTTCCAGCCTTGGCCATACCGTGTCTGACGCTGCGGCACATAAGCCACTTCTTCAAAATCTATTGACGAGTTTACAGAAATGTTAATCTTTCCTGATCGCGTACCTCTTTTCGTGGTCACAATGATAACACCATTAGATCCATCAGCACCATATAAAGCTGCTCCTTGCGCACCTTTTATAATGTTAGTCGATTCTATAATCTCAGGTGGCATCTGCGACAACACAGTCGCCGTCGAGATAACATTATCAATTACAACCAAAGCCTCGTTGTTTCCAGTCAACGAGCGACTACCCCTTAACACAATTCTTGTCGTCTGATTCACACCGTTGTTAGTAGTGTTAATCTGCAAACCTGACACCTTTCCTGTCAAACTCTGTAACGCGTTCGGGTTAACAGCCTGCGTGAGCTCTCTCGAACCTACAACCTGCTGAGCCGAGGTAACAGCATCAGCCTTACGGGTAATACCCAGTGCACCAACCACTACCACTTCACCCAACATGATACCACCTTCAGCGAGCGTGGCGTTAATGACGTTTGAGATTCCAACAGTCACACGTACATCAGCCATTCCCACAAATGAGAAAACCAATACGTCTCCTTGACTTGCCTGGATAGAATACCTACCGTCAATGTCTGTCTGCGTTCCACGAGTTGTACCCTGTACTACAACATTGGCACCAGGCAATGTTCCTGAGGCATCCGAAACAACGCCCGTCACAGTCTTCTCTTGCGCAAACGAAAACTGCATTGATACCGCTAATAATAGCGTAAAAATCCATTTGAACTTCGATCTCATATTAAATTTATTTGAGTTAGTTATTCCGCAAACTTCATAATAAATTCTTAAATAAACAAATATTACTTCGGAATAATACAATTTATTTCTGTTAAAAAGCCTGCGGAAGCTGAATCGTTACGCCAACAACTCCGGCACATAGATGTAATTATTTTCAAAAGGTTGCGTGGCTTTTTATATTTTTGTCAAAATTATTATAATGCTGCTAAGCACCTTTTCAAACTACCGCTACGAAGCCGGGACCGACGAAGCCGGACGTGGTTGCCTGGCCGGACCCGTCACCGCCGCCGCAGTCATTCTTCCGCCACGTTTCAGAAATAAGATGCTGAACGATTCCAAGCAACTCAGCGAAAAGAACCGCGATGTCCTGCGACCACTGATAGAGAAGCAGGCACTGTGCTATTCAGTAACCCATATTGACCATACAATTATCGACGAAATAAATATCTTAAACGCCTCGATTCAGGCAATGCAGCAATGTATCCGGAAACTTGAACCTTGTCCTTTATATATAATCGTTGACGGCAACCGATTCAAACCGGTCGATGATATACCGTACAGTTGCATCATAAAGGGCGATGGCAAATATTTGAGCATCGCGGCAGCATCGGTGCTGGCCAAGACGCATCGAGATGAATACATGAATAAAATCCACAACGAGTTTCCAATGTACAATTGGAAAAATAATAAGGGCTATCCTACATTAGAACATCGAGAAGCTATCAGAAAATACGGTCTTACCAAATACCATCGAACCTCATTCCGATTGCTGCCCGAACAGCATGAGCTGGATTTTGCAGGATTTAGCGACGATCCTACATCACAAATTCAGCATCAAACAAGTGTTTGAAGTGCTTCTGAATTTTTTCCTTTACATCGGTCGAAGAAACCGAGGCAACACCCAGTTCAACATTCAGCGAGGTCACGCCTTTGCCCCGGATGCCACACGGGATGATATTGTCGAAATAACCTAAGTCGGTATTTACATTAAGGGCAAAACCATGCATAGTAACCCATCGGGACGCCCTGACACCCATCGCACAAATCTTTCGAGCGAACGGTGTGCCTACGCCAAGCCAGACTCCGGTCTCGCCGGGACTTCTTCCTGAATCAACTCCATATTCCCGTAGCGTCAGTATTATCGCCTCTTCAAGCAATCGAAGGTACTTATGTATATCTGTAAAAAAATTTTCCAGATCCATAACAGGATAACCCACAATCTGACCCGGACCATGATAAGTAATATCCCCGCCCCTGTTAATTTTATAAAATGAGGCACCCTTTTCCTGAAGTTGACCCTGATTTAACAGCAAATTCGATTCGTCACCGCTTTTGCCTAATGTATATACATGCGGATGCTCCACAAACAAGAAATAATTCGGCGTCTCGCTGTCGCTGCCATCACGCCTGTTGCTGATCTTTTGTTGTACGATGGCATCAAAAAGCGTTTCCTGGTAATCCCAACACTCCTTATAATCCATCAGACCGAGATCCCGCACTACAACCTTTTTATTCATAGCTAAAATTTGTCCGCCAAAGTTACAACATTAGCAATCAATCACTCGACCGGGTACAGGCGATATTACGGATCTCTATAAAAGCCGAATTGCCAGCTACTAAATAATATCTATCTTTGCACGTCTTAAAAATACGCATAATGGCATTATCAGAACAGGAAATCTTACGCCGGGAAGCACTTCAGGAACTTCGGGCTCTTGGCATCGATCCCTACCCTGCAAACGAATTTATAACTACGGCACATTCGGCAGAAATAATTTCAAACTTCGACGCGTTTGAAGGTAAAGAGGTAACAATTGCCGGCCGACTCATGGGCAAACGCATCATGGGAAAAGCATCGTTTGCCGAATTAAAGGATTCAGAGGGGCGGATTCAGGTATATGTTTCACGCGATGATGTTTCCAGTGATGAAGAAAAGACCACATACAACGTTGTTTTTAAAAAACTGCTTGATATTGGCGATTTTATCGGTGTGCGTGGAATCGTTTTCAAAACTCAGGTGGGCGAAGTTTCAATCCATGTCACGAATTTAACCGTACTGGCAAAGGCATTAAAGCCTCTTCCCGTAGTTAAAACCGATGCCGATGGAAAGATTCACGACGCATTTGCTGATCCCGAACAAAGATACCGACGACGATACGTTGATCTAACGGTAAACGATAATGTTAAGGAGACGTTCATAAAGCGAACGAAACTGTTTAACGCAATGAGGACATTCTTTAACGAACAGGGTTACCTCGAGGTCGAGACGCCGGTCCTGCAGCCGATTCCTGGCGGAGCCGCAGCACGACCGTTCGTGACGCACCACAATTCGCTGGACATTCCTTTGTACATGCGAATAGCCAATGAGCTGTACTTAAAGCGGCTGATCGTTGGCGGATTTGATGGTGTATATGAATTTTCAAAAAACTTCCGCAACGAAGGCATGGACAGAACCCATAATCCTGAATTTACAGCGATGGAGATTTATGTCGCCTACAAGGATTATAACTGGATGATGAACTTCACCGAAAAACTTTTGGAACACTGCGCGATAGCGGTGAACGGCACTTCAACGGCGACATTCGGAATTCATAAAGTAGATTTTAAAGCGCCATACGCCCGCGTCACAATGACCGATGCTATTAAGCAATATACCGGCTTGGACATCTCCGGCAAATCAGAGCAGGAACTGTACGATGCGGCTCGTGAAATGGGCATTGAAGTTGACCAGACAATGGGTAAAGGCAAAATTATTGACGAGATCTTCGGCCATAAATGCGAAGCCAATTTCATACAGCCAACTTTCATCACAGACTATCCAAAAGAAATGAGCCCGCTTTGCAAGCAGCATCGCGACAACCCGGAACTGACCGAACGTTTTGAACTGATGGTCTGCGGCAAAGAGGTTGCCAACGCTTATTCCGAACTTAATGACCCTATTGATCAGCGCCAGCGATTTGAACATCAACTGAAATTAGCCGAAAACGGTGACGACGAAGCGACCGGATTTATAGATGAAGATTTTTTGCGAGCGCTAGAATATGGCATGCCACCTACATCCGGACTCGGAATCGGAATGGACCGACTGATCATGTTCCTGACCAATAATGCGTCGATCCAGGAAGTGCTGTTTTTTCCACAAATGCGGCCTGAAAAGAAAGCTGTTGCACTAACCGATGATGAAAAGCTAATTTCCGAAATATTAAAAACTACTAAATCGCTTGCCCTGGATGCCTTAAAACTACAGGCAGGACTCAGCGGTAAAAAATGGGACGCTGCTATGAAAGGGCTTTCAAAGCATGGCCTGATTAAGGTAGTGGTTGCGGGCGAATCAAAAACAGTTCAGCTATTGGAATAGTAAAGACAGGTCTTCGCAGAAGCCCCGTCTTTTGTACTTTAATACCTGCCATCCATAGCGGAAGAAGCAATCCATGTTCCGAAAATCACGAACACAAGAAACACCAGCGCAAAAATAATCGCCAACAAAATTAGATTGGCTTTAGCCCAGTTTTTTCTGTTCACATTCTCACTATCACTAAAGGCATAAACGAATAGCATGATGAACCCCACGAGCGGGATCGCCACGATCACAAGTGTAATGAGCCAGTCCTTAACCGACATTGGCTTAGCTACTAAATGCTGATTGTCAAAATTTTCCATAATTTATTTGTTTGCGGCTAATATAATCATTAAAGACATTGTGCAATAATATTTAATTTATGCGCGTTTTTGTTAAAATACCGCCAAAATGACTTTTTCAGCATAATAGTGGCACGAATTTTAATCCCAACGCAGCAACCTTAAAATTTTATATTATGAAAAATTTATTTCTTAGCGCATTATTGATTGCAGGAATTTCGTCTTATGCACAGGAGAAGCCTGCATTAGAAAACAAAAAGCAGCGAACTGAACGCATATCTCCGGAAAAGCGTACTGAATTAAGACTTCAGAAAATGACCGCTGAATTGGATTTGTCTCCAACACAGCAACAGGAGCTTTCAAAATTGTTCGCCGAGAGGAATGCCAAACATGCCGAATTCAAGAAGCAGCGAAAAGCAGCCAAACCACAGGCAGGGAAAATTTCGGATGAACAAAAAGCGGAATTCAGAAAAAAACGTCAGGCTGATCAGCAGGTACACGATCAGCGCATCAAAAGCATATTAAATCCTGCCCAGGCTGAAAAATGGGAACAGCTTAAAGCTGAAAGAAAAGACGTGGCTATGAAACATAAAGCACGTAAAGCCGGAAAGAGTCCGCACAGAAAAGAGATTAAAAAATAAATTTTGCTCTTTGGGAAAAATCTTTTAGATTTGATGTTATTAAAAAAATTTAAGAGATCATTATGAAAAAAATAATTGCCCTCATGACGCTACTGTTCGCATTTACCATTTCAGCAAATGCACAGGATCAAAAAAATTATGAAGAAGCCGCAAAAAAGGATGCGATTGCTCTTACTGAATATCTTGGTTTAAAGGAAACACAACAGGAAGACTTTTTTCGATTGTTCAAAATGAAGCACGAGACGCTTCAGGATCCAAATATAAGCGAGGAGCGAAAAAATGAAATGTCTAAAATCGTGGGTTTGAAAATAAAAGCTTCTATCACTCCTGATCAATCGGCCAAACTGGACAACAATCCGGAACTGATGAAACAGTTGCAAAACTCATACTTGAATTAATTTTTAACCCGCTTTTTAGCGGGTTTTTTTATTACAACTCCGCCGCAACGCGATCTACCGCCGAAATGGTGAAATCGAGGTCTTCATAAGACAATGCATCCGAAATAAACCATGTCTCGTAGGCAGAAGGCGCAATATAGACTCCCTGAGCCAACAACCCGTGAAAGAACTTCCTGAAGGTCGCATTATCACCCCGCGACGCGGATTGCAAATCACTCACCGGGGAAGCATCAAAATGTACCGATATCATCGACCCAAGTCTGTTGATCGTAAATTCCAGTCCATATTTATCAAGGGTTTTCCTGATGCCGTTCTCAAGATATTCGGTTTTACGTGAAAGCCTTTCATAAACCGAAGCGTCCTCTTCCAAAGCCTGCAACATCGCCAGGCCTGCAGCCATCGCAAGCGGATTTCCCGACAATGTCCCTGCCTGATACACCGGCCCTGAAGGCGCCAGATAATCCATGATCGCGCTACTTGCTGCAAAGGCACCAACCGGTAACCCGCCTCCTATCACTTTTCCAAATGTTACTATATCAGCTTTAATGTTAAACAGTTCCTGCGCACCGCCGCGCGCCAGACGAAATCCGGTCATTACCTCATCAAAGATCAGCAGTATGCCGTTCGCATCGCATAACTGCCGCAACCCCTCCAGAAACCCTCTCTTAGGTGGTACACAACCCATATTTCCGGCGACCGGTTCAATTATGACTGCAGCAATAGCATCGGGATTACTGCTTATGATCTGTGCCACACCTTCAAGATCATTAAAAGTAGCTGAAAGCGTATCCTTGGCCGTACCCTGCGTTACTCCCGGACTGTTTGGCGATCCGAATGTCAGGGCACCACTTCCGGCCTGTATCAAAAATGAATCTGAATGTCCGTGGTAGCAGCCGGCAAACTTTATGATCTTCTCGCGCTTCGTGTAGCCGCGTGCCAGCCGGACAGCACTCATGCAAGCCTCGGTACCACTGTTTACAAAACGTATTTTGTCGATATTAGGCACCATCGATACAGCGAGTTCGGCAATTCTAGTTTCGATTTCTGTAGGAGTGCCAAACGAGGTGCCAAGACGGGCTTTTTCCACTACGGCATCAACTACAGGCTGAAAAGCGTGCCCGAGTATCATGGGCCCCCAGGAATTAATGTAATCTATTAGCTTATTTCCGTCGGCATCGTACAAATAGGCTCCACTCGCCTTTTCTATATAAATAGGGGTCCCACCTACCGATTTAAAAGCGCGCACCGGTGAGTTCACTCCGCCTGGAATGACCTTTTCAGCCTCGGCAAACAGTCGGCTGCTTCGTTCGTATAACATTTTATTTGATTTTTAGATGCTGACCAATAGAAAGAGCGTTGTCGCGCAGGCCATTCAATTTTTTAAGTTCATCCACCGAAAGACTGAAGCGTTTCGATATCGAATATAACGTGTCTCCCGGCGTCACAAGATAATAGTCGCCGTTTTCTGTGAAGGCAGGTGTTGTCTGCGCCACATAGTTTCTTCCGAGTACTTCGGCGTCATATCTGTCAAGTTGGTATCGTTCAATTAGTCCTATTAATTTTTCGGGATATTTTACATCGGTGGCATAACCTGCTTTGCGAAGACCGCGGGCCCAGCTTTTATAATCATCCTTCTCCAGTTTAAACAGATCGGAATAACGTGAGCGGGTTGTGAGAAACAGGGCGTGGTCACGATATGATTCATCCGGATCACGATATTTCCGGAAACATTCTTGTGCCGAATCGTCATCATGCCGCACGCTTGGCCCTGTCCAGTCACTATGGCACTTAATTCCAAAATGATTGTTCGCACCCGTGCTCAGCGATCCGGTACCTGCACCTGATTCCAGTATTCCCTGCGCCAGGATAATGCTTGCGGGAATGCCATATTTCGCCATATTGTTCTTAGCCGTCTCACGATAAGAATTAATATAATCGGCTACTACATCATTTGTAACACGCACTCTGCTCGTGGCCTCAAGTGTTTGCGGATTACGCGTAGTGGATGCGCCGGCAGCTTTCGTAGTTGGCGCTGGCCGCGATGTTTTACGAGCCGCAACTGTAGTTGACGGTTTTTTGTAAACAGATTTTTTAGAATAACGCGAGGTGGTCGATTTTCCGCCACCACAGCTAACAAAAAGTACAATCGCAACGAGAAGTAAGATTTTTTTAATCATCTGTTTCAATTAAAGGTAAATGTTTATTTTTTAATCGTTTATTCATACCGGCTATTCCCTGTAATCCTCCGGTGTGGATCATCAGAATTTTGGTTCCCGGAGCAAATTTTCCCCGATGTATCATATCAATAACGCCGAAAGCCATCTTAGCCGTATACACCGGGTCCAATGCTACGCTGTGGATTCGTCGGAAATCATTAATAAAATGAACTAATTCAGCGGTTACCTTAGCATATCCTCCAAAATGATACTCGTGTATCAGTGACCAATTGCTGCCAGAAGTGTATTGCTGCACCTCCTGTCCAATCCTGGTGCCTCTCAAAGCCGGAAACCCCAAAACCTTCTGAGAGGCATCGGCACTGTTAACTAATCCGGCAATTGTCCCGCCGGTTCCCACCGCACAGCAAATATAATCAAAACCCTTGTCGCCTTCGGTTAAAACTTCTTCACAACCACGTACAGCAAGTTCGTTTGTCCCGCCCTCCGGCAGAATATAACATTGCGCCAGGCCAGCAGCATCAAGGGTTCTCAGCGCCGATAGATTTTTAGCACGGTAATTTTCACGGTTGATAAATTCCAATTGCATGCCGCATTGTCTGGCAAAATCAAGCGTGGGATTTATGGTCTCACGACCAGCCAGCTCTTCGCCTCTGATCACTCCAATGGTACGGAAGCCATATTCTTTACCCGCTGCAGCGACCGCGGCAATGTGATTTGAGAACGCTCCGCCGAAAGTGAGCAGCGTGTTCTTGCCTTGCTCACGGGCGTGCTCGAGATTGTATTTCAATTTTCGCAATTTATTTCCCGGAATCAGCGGATGCAGCAAATCTTCGCGCTTTATGAAAAGCGACACTGCCGAATAACCAATATCAAGTTGTTGATTCATCGGCACAAAAATAACCTTTGCCGCACAAAAAAAACAGCTTGTCGCTGCCTTTCTTATTACTTCGTCTTGTTAATTATAATCTTCTGAGTATAGTTGCGCACATCGCTATTGACTTTGACTATGTACACGCCTTCACTAAAGCCGGACGTATCGACTGCATAACGATGCTCGGTATACAAGCCGCTTTTTTGGATAATCCGCTTACCTGCCATATCGACGATTGAGATCGCTGTAACGTTATTCATCTGCGGATTTTGCACAACCAGCTGCTGCTCTGCGTTGTTTTGATTAATAAACAAACCTGATGCTGAAGGATCGTTCACATACAAAGACGCATCTTTGAAAGTAATCTCGAAACGGTCGTCTATTGTACCTGCC
>CAZLWZ010000030.1:0-10482 GCA_964563275.1 uncultured Flavobacterium sp. | reverse complement strand
TTCATATTTAACGAACCTCGTCTCCAGACTTCCATTAAATAATTTGATTTTTCGTGAAGGTTTTAAACCGACGAATTTTAACGCCTCCAGGTTGGCAGTGATGAACCACGCATATGTTCCCGGATATCTCTTTTTCAATGTATCGCCAATATCGGCATAAAAGCGTTCCATCTGAATGTCGAGCCGCTCGCCATACGGCGGATTAAACACCACATGAAGCGGTCCGCGGGTTGACTTTTCGGTATCGAAAAAGTTGCGTTCCTCGAGGTTAATATATTCGTCGAGATTCGCGTTTTTAATATTGGCTTTCGCTTTGGCCACTGCCGATGGTGCTTTGTCGTATCCGGTAATTGAGTAATGAAACTCGCGGACTTTCTTCAGCAATGAATCGACAATGGTATCGAAAAGATTATTGTCCCAGTCAGCCCACTTTTCAAAAGCAAATTCCCGACGGTTGATATTTGCCGGAACATTGCAGGCGATCATCGCGGCTTCTATCAGGATGGTCCCGCTGCCACACATTGGATCAAGGAAATCGCCCTGCCCTTCCCAACCCGACAATAAAATCATTCCGGCAGCAAGTACTTCGTTGATCGGAGCAATATTTGTAGCCGTACGATAACCGCGCTGGTGCAGCGAATTTCCCGAACTGTCAAGCGCCACCGAACACTGATCTTTGTCGATATGTATGTTGATTCTCAAATCCGGATAATCTTTATCAACACTCGGTCGCTGGCCGGTTTTGTTGCGGAACTGATCCACGATTGCATCCTTACACTTCTGTGCGATAAATTCGGAGTGGTTAAAGTGAGGCGAATGCACCGTGGCATCGATTACGAATGTCTGGTTCGGATTCATATATTTCGACCAGTCGATTCCCATAATGCCTTTATACAGGCTCGCTTCATTGAAAGCGCGGAAATGATAAATCGGCTTTAGGATTTTCAGCGCCGTACGCAGTGAAAGGTTTGCTTTATACATAAAACCTTTGTCTCCTGAAAATCGCACCATCCTGACGCCCTGCTCGACATCCTGTGCACCGAGATTCTGCAGTTCCTTTGCCAAAATTTCTTCGAAACCGAAAAAGGTCTTGGCGACCATCTGAAAATTATTTTCCATTATAAAATCAAGTATTCACTGCAAAAATACACTAAATTTGCGCGTTAGAAATCCATTCAACGGAATTAATGTCAGACACCGGAAAACCTGCTGCAAACGAACCTAAATCACAAAAATGGTACGCATCGTGGTTCGACTCACCTTATTATCATATACTTTACAAAGACCGTGATTATGCCGAAGCACAGCTTTTCATGGATAACATTACGCAATACCTTAATTTGCCTGATGATGCGACCATTCTGGATCTCGCCTGTGGCAAAGGCCGGCATTCGATATATTTGAATAAAATTGGCTACAATGTCACAGGAGCCGATTTGTCAGAGAACAGCATTCTGGCAGCCAGGGAATTCGAAAACGAACGTCTTCATTTCGTGGTCCATGACATGCGCAAACCGTTCACCCAAAAATTTGACGCCGTTTTCAATCTTTTTACAAGTTTCGGATATTTTGACAATGACGAAGATAACCTCAGAACATTGGCAGCTATCAAAGAAAGCCTGTCCGAATCAGGTTTTGCCGTTATCGACTTTATGAATGTTGATTTTGTGATCGAGCACCTTGTGCCCTCAGAAGTAAAGACTGTCGACGGAATCGCGTTTCACCTTAACCGTCATGCTGCCGACGGATATATTTATAAAGAGATCCGTTTTGAAGATGGCGGCCGGGAATATCATTTTACTGAAAAAGTAAAGGCATTGCGGCTTAGCGATTTCGAATCGATGATGGAACAGGCGGGAATCTATTTACTGGATATTTTTGGAAACTACAAACTTCAAAAGTTCCATCCGTTGGAAAGCGAACGTCTGATCATGATTTTTAAATAGATGAACTACCTTTTGCCATTGCTTTCAGTGCTGATCGGTTATGTGGTCGCATTGCTGATTAAACCAAAGGACAAGTCGCGGCTAAAACTGCTGCTCGCGTTCAGCGGTGCATTCCTGTTGTCATTAACAGTCATGCATTTGCTTCCCGAAGTGTATGCGCATCCACACGATGCCGATAACGCACATGGACATTCACATGCGATTGGGATTTTCATCATGATTGGCATCTTGTTTCAGATTATACTGGAGTTCTTTTCAAAAGGCGCCGAACACGGTCACGTGCATGGCCATCCTGAAATGCAGCGGATGCCGTGGTTGCTTTTTATCAGTTTGTGTGTGCATGCATTTCTTGAAGGCTTTCCGGTGAGCCACCACCACGACCTTGCCATCGGGATTGCAATTCATCATTTGCCGATAGCAATTATCCTTACATCTTTTTTTATCAGTGCGAATTTGAACAAAAAGATCATTTTCGTGTTCATGGTAGCGTTTGCACTTATGACTCCTATGGGTACGGCCGTATCCGAATTTGTTCCGGCACTCAATCATTATCATTCCGAAATTACTGCCGTGGTAATTGGGATACTTTTTCATATTTCGTCGACCATTATTTTTGAAACGAGCGAAGGACACAAATTCAATATCGCAAAAGTTTCAATGATAATACTGGGCATTATTCTCGCCTGCTTCGTATAGGCTGCAAAATATTTGGTAAATTTGCCATTCAAACCTGACTATGCCTTTCATCAAAACCACCGAACAGCAATCGCTCCATCAGGACCTGGAAAAAATGCCTGTTTCTGTTATTCTCGAATCGATAAACAGCGAAGACAAAACAGTTCCTTTTGCCGTGGAAAAAGCGCTTAAACAAATTGAAGTCCTCGTGATCGAAATTGTCATGCGTTTAAAAACCGGCGGCCGGTTGTTTTATATTGGCGCAGGAACTTCAGGCCGACTTGGCATTGTTGACGCATCGGAATGTCCACCCACATTTGGTGTTCCCGCTGATCTGGTAAACGGAATTATAGCCGGCGGTGATGCGGCGATACGAAAAGCCGTCGAGAATGCCGAAGACGATGTAAACCAGGCGTGGGCCGACCTACAGTCGCATACTATTTCAGAAAATGACGTTGTAGTAGGAATTGCAGCATCGGGTACTACACCGTATGTTATCGGCGGTTTGCAGAAATGCAACGAGAACAATATTACCACCGGCTGCATCACCTGCAATGCCGGGAGTCCGCTTGCAGCGGTAGCGACGTTTCCGATAGAAGTTGTCGTCGGGCCTGAATTCGTTACCGGAAGTTCACGCATGAAAGCAGGAACAGCGCAAAAGATGGTTTTAAATATGATCACGACCGCGGTCATGATCCAGTTGGGAAAAGTGAAAGGCAACAAGATGGTCGATATGCAGCTCAGCAATGACAAGCTGGTCGATCGCGGCGCCCGAATGATCATGGAAGAGATACCAGTGCAATATGAAACCGCGCTGGAGATGTTACATAGGTTCGGCAGCGTACGGCAGGCAGTGGATAATTATAACAAATAAATTTGCACGAGTGGTGCGCAACATTTCATGAGGACTGATAGAAACGTATTAAACAAAGGCATTATCTATATGGCGTGGTCGTTGCCGCTCCTTTTTATTGGTCCGTCGGTGATATACAACGCATTTATTAATAAGCATACCCTGTGGCATTATTTAGTTTTGGGTGTCGGTATTGCGATAAGCACGTGGGCGGTATATTTTTTATATAAGGGACTGAATACAATAATGAAAAGCATTTTCGGACGCTAATGGATGAGCTGATTTACATCGATTACACGTTTGAAAAGTTTATTTTCGATCAAAGGCTATCGGGACGGGAATTCGACAGATGCGAGTTCCGGAATTGCGATTTCTCGGGAAGTGTTTTTACCGATTGTACATTTTCAGATTGCGAATTTGTTGATTGCAATTTATCGATGGCAAAATTTCCGTCAAGCAGTTTACAAGTGGTCGCATTTACACGATCTAAGTTGATGGGAATCCGATTCGACGAGTGTCAGGATTTTTTGTTTGAAGTTTCATTTTCTAATTCTCTACTCGACTATTGCTGGTTTGCCAACAAAAATATGCAGAAGACCAGATTTACCGGCTGTTCTTTAAAAGAGGTAAATTTCTCAGGCACGGATCTTTCGAAAGGTGGTTTTCACAACTGCAATCTGGCCGGGGCGGTATTCGATAGAACAAACCTGATGCAAACCGATTTTACGACTGCTTACAATTACACGATTGATCCGGAAAACAACATGTTGCGCAAGGCAGAGTTCGCCACAGACGGTTTATCCGGGTTGTTGCTGAAATATGATATCAAAATTGTTTAATCATCTTTAAATTTAAGTTCTCTATTTACCAAATGGCCCTAGCCCGGATTGAAGCGAAAATCCTTTTTCGTGTGCGCTTTTGATTTGCCGCACGATTTACAGAAAAAGATTGCAGCGCAAAGCCGGAAATAGCTCCTAAAAAACAATTATATGAAAAAGCTACTTTTTTTACTACCGCTGACAATGATGTCATGTTATGATGTCGAGCGTAACTGCACCGATTTCCGCACGGGAGAATTTCGTTTCGAATATGAAGTCGACGGCGAAAAGAAGTCCACGACTTTCATCCGTACCGAGGATCGTGAAATTGACTTTTATGAAGGCAAAGCGGATACCTCAAGTGTGCGATGGGTAAACGATTGTGAATACATTGTACAAAAAATCAATCCGAAGAACATGCAGGAAAAAAAAGCGATCGCAATGAAAATTTTGACGACTTCGGATAATTCGTATACCTTTGAGTTCGGCGTTGTAGGCAGTGCCAATAAACAGCGCGGAACCGTAACCAAGATACGATAACCCATGGAAGTTTTTTTAAATCCGAATGCGTGGATTGCCTTGCTGACATTGACGTTCCTTGAAATTATCTTAGGAATCGACAATATTATCTTCATCTCTATATCTGCTGGAAAACTTCCGGAAGAACAGCGCAGAAAAGCGACGCGACTCGGCTTGTTCCTGGCGATGTTTATGCGGATCGCGCTTTTGTTTGGGATTACCTGGCTTGTCTCGATGAGCGAACCGTGGTTTACATTTGATTGGGACTGGGCATCGGCGCAGATTTCGGGTCAGAGTTTAATTCTATTCGCCGGGGGCTTGTTCCTGCTGTATAAGAGTACGAAGGAAATTCATCAAAAGGTCGAAGAGAAAGGTGAAGAAGAGAAAAGCTTAAAACAATCGGCCACCAAAGCATTTGGCAGCGTGATCTTTCAGATAATCCTGATTGACCTTGTGTTTTCGTTCGACAGTATCCTGACCGCGGTTGGTATGACAAACGGAATTGAAGGCGCTTTATACATTATGATTACCGCGGTTATAATCTCGGTGCTCGTGATGATGCTTTTTGCAATTCCGATCGGGACATTCGTCAACAAACACCCAACGATTCAAATCCTGGCGCTTGCGTTTTTAGTGCTGATCGGTTTTATGCTGATTACCGAAGCGGCGCATTTGTCGAATGCAACATTCTTTGACACAGGCGTCTCAGCTGTTCCAAAAGGTTATTTATATTTTGCAATTGCGTTTTCCCTGGCTGTTGAAATGTTGAATATGAAGATGTTCAAGAACAAGAAAGTGAACAAAATTACCCCTGAGGATAAAATTGAGATCTGATAATAATTTTTATACCATAGAAAAGCCGCTTTCAGAGAGCGGCTTTTTTTTTATCCGATATAGAAAAAAAAACCGATGATGGCAGCAATTACTATACAATTTGCGACAGCCAGCGCAGGGCTTCGCCGAAAGTACCTGAGGCTAAAAAAAAGCGACACGGGAAGAACCAGAAGCAATGGAATGGTAAAAAGTTCAATGATAAACCGCAATCCGGTAAAATCGACGTATTTATGTGAGAAGAATGTCATAATGCCAAAGTAGGCCAGCACCACTATACTTGCAATTAAACTATACTTCAGTGTTTTCATATCATTATTTAATCTAACGACAATGTTATTTGTCCTTCATCGTCCACCTGGAGGGGTTCATCAGATGCTACTTCGGTGTCGCCGGCGACCTCAATTTCCTCGGGAATCACTTCTTCGGGAATCTCGTACGGTAGTGGTTCGAGTAAATTAACCTGCTTGAGTTTATCGGATGTAAGTTGGTTGCCCAGGGCTTTAAATCCCTTTACAGCTATAAATGCCTCGAGATCGACGACCTGATTTTCTTTCTGTACCCCTTTAACTTTGGCAAAAACAAGTTCGGCCACAGGCCGGTAGTCGGTGGAAACAATTTCAAGTTGTGAATTTGGATGATCGGTAATAAAGGATTCTTCTTTGTTTTCGGTTTCGACGAGAAATCGTTTGACATAGTAACGTGACTTTTCGCCGTCATAATAAATGGCCGAAATCGGCTTCTTCGGCACCCATTTCTCAAGCACCACCATATCGTCGCTAAAGTGCGTTGTTATTTCCGGTATAATAGTCTTGACTTTTCCCGCCTGATTAATGATAAGGAGTCGGTCGTTTGGCCGGAATTCTCCCAATAATTCTCCGCGTCCATCCACATTGAGGCGGTTCACGGTTTCATCAAACCATATTTTCCGCGGCAATAATGTTGAAATACCTTTTTCTTTGAGTTCGATCTTTTTGATCGGATATTTCGACACTGTGTTTCCGCGGGAATTTCGACCTTTAATCGCCAGAGATGCAAAATCGACATCGAATTTTAATTTTTTGACGCTTCCCACTTGCCGAAGTAATATCGTTATGACCTCGGCTTCGCCGTTTGGATTGGCTGAAAAATACAAGATCTGAGATCCCGGTTTTTCCTGCGTAAGGTCGTATGCTTTGTCGCGCGTGATTCCGGAAACATTGAATCGCTTTATAAACGACGGCCCCGATTTCCCGTCGCGGTACACCATATTATAGATGGTGCGTTTATCATTTTTATCGAAAACCGCCGCGTGGATGATGTCTTTGCCAACGAATTTTTTTTCATCGACTTTGGTCACGATCATATTGCCGTTCCGAAGAAAAACGATTATGTCGTCGATATCGGAACAATCGGTCAGGTATTCATCTTTTTTAAGGCTTGTGCCTATAAAGCCCTCTTCCCGGTTGATATACAGTTTTGTGTTGCGAAGTGCGACTTTTGTAGCTTCGATCGTGTCAAAACTTCGCAATTCGGTTTGGCGTTCGCGACCTTTACCATATTTTTCTTTCAACCGGGTGAAATACGCAATTGCAAAGTCGTTCAGGTGTTCAAGGTCGTGCTTCACCTGCTCGATATCGCCCTCGAGTGCTTCGATCTTTTCCTGTGCTTTTTCGATGTCAAATTTTGAGATGCGTTTGATACGTATTTCGGTCAGTCGCGCAATATCATCGTCATTTACGGGACGTTTCAGATGCTTGATGTGCGGTTTGAGGCCTTCATCAATGGCGCGAATAACGCCTTCCCAAGTCTCTTCCTCTTCTATCTCGCGGTAAATCCTGTTTTCGATGAAAATCCGCTCGAGCGATAAAAAGTGCCACTGCTCTTCGAGTTCACCAAGCTGGATTTCAAGTTCGCTTTTCAGCAGCTCCACCGTACGATGGGTTGAAATTTTAAGCATTTCGCTTACGCCTATAAACAGCGGCTTGTGATCTTCAATCACGCAGCCCAGTGGTGCTACCGATGTTTCACATGCCGTAAATGCGAATAACGCATCGATTGTCTTGTCCGGGGAAACGCCCGGAAACAGGTGAATCAGGATTTCGACTTCAGCAGCCGTATTGTCCTCGATCTTCTTTATCTTGATCTTCCCTTTCTCATTGGCTTTTAAAATACTGTCGATCAACGTCGTCGTATTCGTAGAGAAAGGAATTTGGGTAATAGCAAGCGTGTTTTTATCGATCTGGGCGATACGGGCCCGCACACGAACGCGACCACCGCGCGTACCGTCGTTGTAGTTTGAGACATCGGCGATCCCGGCAGTAGGAAAATCGGGGAACAACTGGAATGATTTTCCTTTTAATATTTTTATCGATGCATCGATGAGCTCATTAAAATTATGTGGCAGTACTTTGGTAGATAAACCTACCGCGATTCCTTCGGCACCCTGTGCAAGCAGCAGCGGGAATTTCACCGGAAGATTTACCGGTTCGTTGCGGCGTCCGTCGTAGGAGGCCTGCCACTCGGTAATTTTTGGGCTGTACAGAACTTCGAGAGCAAATTTGGAAAGCCGTGCTTCGATATAACGTGAGGCAGCGGCGCTGTCGCCGGTCAGGATATTTCCCCAGTTTCCCTGTGTGTCGATCAGCAGGTCTTTCTGCCCTATCTGAACCATTGCATCACCAATGCTCGCGTCACCGTGGGGATGGTATTGCATCGTGTGCCCCACGACGTTCGCCACCTTGTTGTAACGGCCATCGTCGAGTTCGCGCATCGAATGCATAATGCGGCGTTGTACCGGTTTAAATCCGTCTTCAATGGCCGGAACTGCGCGCTCAAGAATTACGTAGGAAGCGTAATCCAGGAACCAGTCTTTGTACATTCCGGTTACTTTGGTGATAGTATCCTGGCCCGGTCCATCGGTATTGTCGTAAAAATGCGTACTGCCAGAAGGCGCTGGATTTTCGGGAATGTTATTTTCTTCTTCTTCGTCCATATTAAATTATAGGCTTTGACAAGTCAGGCTTCAACGACATCGAGTTCGACCTTCAGGTTGCGAATGATGAACTCCTGGCGGTCGGGCGTGTTTTTGCCCATATAAAATTCAAGAAGCGTTTCAATCGATGTCGCCGAATCGAGCATCACAGGATCAAGGCGGATATCTTCGCCGATAAAGTGTACAAACTCATCTGGCGAAATTTCACCCAGACCCTTAAACCGGGTGATTTCGGGCTTGGGTTTCAACTTTTCAATGGCAGCACGGCGTTCTTCATCGGAATAGCAATAAATAGTTTCCTTTTTATTTCGTACTCTGAACAGCGGTGTCTGCAAAATGTATAGGTGATTTTCTTTAATCAGCTCAGGAAAGAACTGAAGGAAAAATGTGATCAGCAGTAACCGGATATGCATCCCGTCGACATCGGCATCGGTGGCAATCACGATATTATTATACCGAAGATCCTCCATTCCTTCTTCGATATTCAGCGCTGCTTGTAAAAGGTTGAACTCTTCATTCTCATAAACGATCTTTTTCGTCATTCCGTAAGAATTCAGCGGTTTTCCACGCAAACTGAACACGGCCTGAGTATTGACATTACGCGATTTCGTAATCGATCCGGAAGCCGAATCACCTTCAGTAATAAATAACGTACTCTCAAGGCTTTTCGGATTTTTAGAATCGGTTAAATGAATTCGGCAATCGCGTAGTTTTTTATTGTGCAGACTCGCCTTCTTGGCGCGATCCTTCGCAAGCTTTCTGATTCCGGACAGTTCTTTCCGCTCGCGTTCGGCCTGAAGGATTTTGCGCAACAGCGCGTCGGCGGTCTCCGGATTCTTATGGAGGTAATTATCGAGATTTGTTTTGACGAAATCGTTGACGAAGGTTCGCACCGTTGGCAGATCCGGGCCCATGTCGGTCGAACCGAGTTTCGTTTTGGTCTGCGATTCGAAAACTGGCTCCATTACCTTTACACTGACGGCACTTACGATAGATTTCCGCACATCCGAAGGTTCAAATCCTTTATTGTAAAATTCCCGAATTGTTTTAACAATGGCTTCACGGAATGCCACCAGATGCGTCCCGCCCTGAGTCGTATTCTGACCGTTGACAAAAGAATGATACTCTTCGGAATATTGCGATTTGCTGTGCGTGATGGCAACTTCGATATCCTCGCCTTTCAGATGAATGATCGGATAAACAAGATCGTCCTCGGTAATATTTTCCTCGAGCAGATCCTTTAAACCGTTATCAGAATAATATTTTTCACCGTTATAGATTATCGTCAGGCCTGTGTTCAGGTAACAATAATTCTTGAGCATTTTAATGATATACTCGTTGCGGAATTTATAATTTTTAAAAATCGCTTCGTCAGGAACAAAGGACACTTTTGTGCCTTTGCGCTTGGTGGTTTCTATTACATCTTCCTCAACAACCAGGTTTCCCGCCGAGAATTCGGCTGCTTTTTGCTTGTCGTCGCGCACCGATTCTACGCGGAAATAATTCGACAGCGCATTGACTGCCTTTGTACCGACACCGTTTAATCCGACGGACTTCTTGAATGCGAGTGAATCGTATTTACCGCCAGTATTCATTTTAGAAACTACGTCAACGACTTTACCTAATGGTATTCCGCGACCGTAATCACGAACAGTGACCGTTTTGTCGCGAATGGTGACTTCGATGGTTTTTCCGGCGCCCATTACAAATTCATCGATGCAGTTGTCGATGACTTCTTTCAGCAGAATGTAAATACCGTCATCGGGCGAAGAGCCGTCACCAAGTTTACCGATATACATACCGGGTCGCATACGGATATGTTCCTTCCAGTCGAGGGACCGGATATTGTCTTCGGTGTACTGATTT
>CAZLWZ010000029.1:0-10557 GCA_964563275.1 uncultured Flavobacterium sp. | reverse complement strand
AGTATGCGCTTTATCCAACGCTTACCGCGCGTGAAAACCTGGAATATTTTGGTGCTATGTACGGACTTAGAGGCGCCGACTTACGTGAAAAAGTTGGCCGCAGCCTTGAAAACCTCGGCCTTACTCCTCATGCCGACAAACAGATTGAAACGTATTCCGGCGGGATGAAGCGCAGGGTAAACCTGATTGCCGGTACGTTGCACCGTCCAACGGTTTTATTTTTGGATGAACCAACTGTTGGCGTCGACGTACAGTCAAAGATCGTTATCATGGAATATCTCAAAACGATCAACGCCGATGGAACTACAATCATATACACATCGCACCACCTCAGCGAAGCGCAGGATTTCTGCACTCATATCGCGATTCTCGAGCAGGGAAAAATTTATGCACAGGGAACGCCTGCCGATCTTATAAATGGGACGCCGGGTGCACATTCACTTGAAGACGTGTATATATCGCTAACCGGTAAAGCCGTTCGGGATAATGTATAAACTCTGGATGTCCATACGGAAAGAAGTACAATTGCTGCTGCGCGACATGGGCGGATTGATGATACTTTTCATAATGCCGTTGATGCTGATCATCACTATTACATTAATCCAGGACAGCACGTTTAAAACAGTAAATGAAACCCAAATTCCAATTTTGCTTGTCGACCTCGACAACGGTCCGGTGTCAGAATCGGTGCGCAAAAATTTGGAGCAAAGCAGTTCGTTCGTTATTGTGACCAAAGCAGAAAACCAGCCACTGAATGAAGCAACGGCCAAAGCATTGGTCTTCAAAGGCAAATACCAACTGGCGATTATTATGCCCGATCGTTTATCAGCCGACTTACAGCTAAAAGTCGATCAAAACGTTGGTAAAATAGTTTCAGGTTTTGGTCTGCAGGATACCGTCGCTGCTGAACCCGTTACCATTCCTGATTCAAAAGAAGTGCGGATTTACTTCGATCCGGCTGCTCAGGCGACTTTCAGGAACGCGGTGAAAAGCGCTATCGATAAAATGATTTCCCAGATCGAGACCAAAGCTATTTATACGACTTTTCAGGACCAGTTGGGCGATGAACAAATCGCGTTCGAGCAGGAAAGTTTCATCAACTTTATAGAAATCACCCCGCAAAGAGGCAACAAAGATATAATCCCGAACTCAACACAGCACAACGTCCCGGCGTGGACATTGTTTGCGATCTTCTTCATCGTGATACCGCTGTCTATTAATATCGTAAAGGAAAAGAATCAGGGTACTCTTGTTAGGCTTCGTACAAACCCCGTGAGTTACGGTATTGTGCTTGCCGCGAAAACAATCACGTACCTGTTCATCTGCATGTTGCAGTTCTATCTGATGGTAGCTGTTGGTGTGTTTTTATTCCCTCACATCAATTTGCCCCAACTCGACGTCAGCGGGCTACTGGGACTCATGAGCGTGGTTGCACTTTTCGCCGGATTCGCCGCCATTGGTTTTGGAATTTTACTCGGTACGATTGCGAAAACACAGGAACAGTCAGCGCCTTTTGGTGCGACAGCCGTTGTTATTCTGGCGGCTGTGGGCGGAGTTTGGGTACCCGTTTTTGCAATGCCCGAGTTTATGCAGATAGTAGCGGGAATTTCTCCGATGAATTGGGGGTTAAATGCATTCTATGATGTAATTTTGCGCGACGGAAATCTGATCGACATCCTGCCGGAAATATTTTTAATGATTCTGTTTTTTGGCGCGATGATCCTCATTTCATTAGTATATGACAAAAAGAAAAGAGCTGTATAAACCCGCTTCGCATCTCACGGTCAGCGAACAGATACGGATCCGGTTTAACGAAACTGATCCGCTCGGGATTGTCTGGCACGGGTACTACATCACCTATTTCGAGGACGGACGCGAAGCTTTCGGGCGCAAACACGGCATTTCGTATCTCGATATCCACAATTCGGGTTACACCACCCCGATCGTTAAATCCTCGTGCGAGCATAAGCAGATGGTCAAATATGGCGATATTATCCGGATTGAAACATCATTCATCGATACTCCCGCCGCTAAAATGATTTTTCACTATAATATCTTCGACCAGCACGACCGCCTCGCCTGTACCGGTGAGACCGTGCAGGTTTTTATGGACAGCGACGGCAGTTTATCACTTAACATTCCTCCATTCTTCGAGCAGTGGAAGCGAACTGTCGGACTGCTACAATAAATACGGCCTCGGCCAAGAAAATGATTATGTTGAAGGAAGTTTTTATATCCGATACAAACTGCATCACACCGTTAGGGTTCGGCGTTGCGACGAACCTCGCTGCAATTGAACGCGGGAAATCGGCTGTACAAAAGCATGAGGACGCACAATTTTCGGACAGGCCTTTCTTCGGAAGCATAATTGAAACCAAAAATATTGAAGCCGCATTCGCGTCATTAACTTCGGCAGGCGAATTCTCACGGCTCGAGAAAATGCTGATTTTGGCAATGCATCCGATTGTGAAATCGCCTCCCGGGAACCGCACCGGATTCATTCTCTCAACCACTAAAGGTAATATCTCGGCACTTGGCAAATCAGTCACCGCTCCTGAAGTACATTTAGGACATTTGGCAAACACGATTGCCGGTTTTTTTAATATTCAAACCAGGCCAATCGTAATTTCCAATGCATGCGTGTCGGGAATCATGGCAGTAGCGGCCGCAAAACGTTTTATACAGGCTGGGACGTTCGATGACGTTTATATCGTTGCAGGTGACGAGTTTTCAAAATTTGTCTTCTCCGGATTTGCTTCCTTTCAGGCGTTGAGCATGGCGCCATGCAGGCCGTACGCTGCTAGCCGTGACGGACTGAATCTGGGGGAAGCTGCCGCTGCGGTGCATATTACCGGCGACGGCGCGAATGGTTCAATTAAAATACTAGGCGACGGCGCGATTAACGACGCAAATCATATTTCAGGCCCGTCGCGCACCGGCGAAGGATTGTTCCGCAGTATCCAATCGGCTTTAAAAGAGGCCGGAATTCCCGCATCCGAAGTCGATTACATTTCAGCTCATGGAACGGCGACACTATATAATGACGAAATGGAATCGGTTGCGTTCACGCGCGCCGGGCTTCAAAATGTCCCTGTCAATAGCTACAAAGGAATTTACGGTCACACCTTAGGCGCTTCGGGACTGCTGGAAACTGTGATCGCTATCGAATCGGCACGCACAAATACGCTATATAAATCGGTCGGTTACGACGGCGCCGAGATGCCGACGCCGATAAACGTGATCACGCACAATTCCAAGCAGCACATCCAATATTTTATTAAGACGGCATCCGGTTTTGGTGGTTGTAACACGGCCGTGGTTTTTGAAAAAATATGATGGCAAACGAAAATTACATAAAATCATATTGTAAAATTAAGGATGGTTCCATCCTAGTAGACGGGGTGCCATACTTTGAAGCCGATGCACCTTTTACGGAATTTTCCAAAATCGCCTATCAGCACATCGGACTCAGTTATCCGAAGTTTTTCAAGATGGACAACATGAGCAAATTGGCACTGCTCGCATCCGAATTGATTTTAAAAGATATTATCGATCGCACGCAGGAAAATGATATTGCCATCGTCTTTGCAAATAAATCGGCCAGCCTCGACACCGACGCGCGCTATCAAAGGTCGATTGCCGACGCCGATAACTATTTTCCAAGTCCGACGGTATTCGTTTATACATTGGCAAATATCTGCGTCGGGGAAATTAGCATCAGGCACCAACTGAAAAGTGAGAATTGTTTCTTTATCTTTGAAACTTTTGACGCCGAAATCATGTTTAGCTATGCCAATTCGCTGATGATGACAGGCAAAGCAACACAGGTATTATGCGGTTGGGTCGAGATCTTTGAATCCGAGTATCACGCCTTTATGTATCTTGTCGGCCGTGAAGGCACGATTGAGCACACAAAAGAAAATATTGAAATTTTATATAATAAGTAGTTATGGAAGCATTAAAGCTGGAATTGAAAGAGAAAATCATATCGTTGCTAAACCTTGAGGATGTTAGCCCGGACGATATTAATGACGATGATGCATTGTTCGGAGATGGTCTTGGTCTGGATTCGATCGACGCACTTGAACTTATCGTGATGCTCGACAAGGATTATGGCATAAAACTGCTCGACCCGAAAGAAGGTAAATCAATTTTCCAATCCATCAATTCGATGGCGGGATACATTACAGAGCACAGAACAAAATAAATGGGTAAAGTTGCCGTAACGGGAATGGGTATTATTTCTTCAATCGGAAATTCGGTTGAGGAAAATCTGCATGCGCTTTTGAATAACAACATCGGAATATCGCGCATTGACAATATCGAGACGAATCATCGTAACGAAATTATGGTTGGTGAGATAAAGAAGTCGAACGCCGAGTTTGAAGCGATGTTGAATCTGCCGCCCGGGAACAACTACACCCGTACGGCCATGCTCGGAATACTGGCGGCGACACAGGCTGCAAAAGACGCAGGAATCCGCGATAGCAATGAGTACAAAACAGGATTGATCTCTGCTACAAGCGTTGGCGGAATGGATATGACCGAGCGTTTTTTTTACGATTATCTTGAAACCGATCAAAACAGAAGATACATCCATTCAAATGACGCAGCCGATTCTTCTAAAAAGATCGCAGAACACCTTGGACTGACTGGTCTCGTTACCACGATCAGCACCGCGTGTTCGTCGTCTGCAAATGCAATAATGTTGGGAGCGCGATTGATAAAATCGGGGAAGCTGGACCGGGTGATTGTTGGCGGTACCGATGCGTTGTCGAAATTTACCATCAACGGTTTTAAGACACTGATGATCTTATCGGACGCTGTTAATACGCCTTTCGACGACAATCGAAAAGGATTAAACTTAGGCGAAGCAGCAGCTTACCTTGTGCTGGAATCGGATGCCGTAGTGAAGAGCAGCGGCAAACGTGTACTGGCCTACGTTTCGGGATATGGAAATGCGAACGACGCGTTTCACCAGACAGCATCGTCCGAAAACGGTGAAGGTGCATTCCTGGCAATGCAGAAAGCGCTGAAAGTTGCCAATCTGACACCTAACGACATCGATTATATCAATGCGCATGGTACCGCGACGCCAAACAACGATCTGTCGGAAGGTCGCGCGATCAACCGGCTGTTCGAATCGGTGCCCGAATTCAGTTCGACTAAACCATTCACCGGCCATACATTGGCTGCGGCAGCTGCTGTTGAAGCTGTGTACAGCATATTCGCGCTGCAGAACGATGTTGTTTTCCCGAACCTGAATTTTAAAACACCAATGACCGAATTTTCTCTTGTGCCGCAAACCGACCTGAAAGAGAAGAAAATTAACCATGTACTGTCGAATTCTTTCGGATTTGGCGGCAATTGCTCGACAGTAATTTTTTCGAAAAACTAATGAGGAAAGTCTACATAAACGGCGTCGGGTGCATATCGGCCCAGAAACATACGGCCGAAGGTTTTCTTGAGGATGCCGTAGTACTGGGACACGAAACCATTGTTCCTGTTCATGCGCCTGTTTATAAAGATTATATTTCGCCCGGCGCCATCCGGCGGATGGGAAAAGGCGTCAAAAACGGAATCGTTGCCTCGGCGATGGCAATGACAGATGCAGATGTAAAAGATCTCGATGCAATAATCACAGGAACCGGAATGGGATGCATTGAAGATTCTGAAAAGTTCCTCAAGGCGATCATCGACTCCGATGAACAGTTTCTGACGCCAACATCATTCATTCAATCGACGCATAATACCGTTGGCGGCCAGATAGCGCTTGGACTGCAATGCAAAGCCTATAATTTTACATACGTAAACGGAGGCAGCTCATTTGAATCGGCGTTGCTTGATGCGACGGTGCAGCTTCAAAGTGGTGACGCCACTTCAATATTAGTAGGCGGTGTCGACGAATTGGGCACGTACACCAAGGACTTTTTCAAAGTTGCGGGATTGGTGAAAACATCTGCCGATAACCATTCGCCGCTGCTTCAATCTACAACACCGGGCTTTGTGTATGGTGAAGGTGCATCATTTTTTGTGCTTGAAAATAATAAATCGGCTAACACATACGCAGAGATTATCGATGTACGACTGGTCAATTCGGCCGGGCAGCATCAGGTTCATGACAACATGCTTGAGTTTTTGGAGAGCAATACACTGACAACAAATGATATTGATGCTGTTGTTCTTGGACTGAACGGCGATGCGCGATACGATAATTATTATGACAGTTTACGGCGCGATATCTTCGAAAACATTCCACAGATTTACTACAAACATTTGTCGGCTGAATACCACACGTCGTCCGGGTTTGGCCTTTGGGCTGCCTCGAAAATTTTGCGGAGCGGCACCATACCCGAAATAATTCGCGTAAATTTGGCACATAAACCCGTCATTCGCACCATATTACTGTACAATCAGTTCTGCGGAAAAGACCATAGCTTTACCCTAATTAAGCATGCTGACGCATAAAACCAATACCATTTCGCTTATTGCTTCATTCATAGTTTTAATTACCGCTGATTATTTTTATGGATTAAGCTGGATGTTGTATGCAATGGTATTATTTATCTGGTTTGTTATCGCAGCTTTGGGATCGACCATGATCGGTATGAGCTACCACGTACCGGCATATATAAAAAATGAAGCGGCAGCATCGGAAATCGCCATTACCTTCGACGACGGCCCCACTCCTTTCACGCTGGAAATTCTTAAGACACTTGAAAATGCCGGGGCAAAAGCGACATTCTTTTGCGTCGGAAGACAGATAGAAGAGTATCCCGAAATATTCCAGCGAATTGTAGCTGAAGGGCACACAGTGGGAAACCATTCGTACACACACTCCGAATCGATCGGATTCTTTTCGACCAGCCAGATTAAAAACGAGATCGCGGCTACAGATGTTGTCATTTTGAATAATATAAGGCGCAGGCCCACTTTTTACAGGCCGCCGTTCGGTGTGACCAATCCTCAAATTGCAAGAGCTCTTAAATTTAGTGGACATAAAGTAATTGGGTGGAGCATCCGTTCACTCGATACGAAAATCCGCAGCGAAAAGCTTATCTTGCAACGAATTAAAAAGAGACTGAAACCCGGAGCTATAATTTTGTTGCACGATACGTCCGAAAAAAGCGTAAGGGTTCTGGAACAATTATTGGTACTCGCGCGAAAAAATCAGTTAAAACCGGTCACTGTCGACCAGCTATTGAACATCCCTGCATATGAAGATTAAAATCCCTTACTTGTTAATGATGCTGTTTGTTTGCGTTAAATTGTTTAGCCAACAAGATATGTCAGCCGCTGAATCGGCAACTTTTCGCAACGCAGTGAATTCGGCCGCAAAGAACACGCAAACACTGGTGAGCGATTTTACGCAGTACAAGCACATGGATTTTCTGTCAAAGGATATCGAAACTTCGGGCAAAATGTATTTTAAATCGCCGGGACTCTTAAAATGGGAATATGTCGAGCCCTATCAATATTCGATAATTTTCAAAAGAGATAAAATCCTTATTAATGATGCCGGCAAGAAGAGCAACATCGATAACAATAGGATGTTTGATAAGTTAAGCCGGCTGATAATGGGCAGTGTCAGCGGGAATATGTTCGACGAAAAAGAGTTTTCAATTTCGTACCTGAAAGGCAAAGAGCACAATATCACCATCCTTGTGCCAAAAGATGCGGCGCTTCGGAAATATATCGGCAAAATGGAATTGAATTTCGACAAAAAATCGAATGCTGTTTCAGAGGTTAAAATGATTGAACCATCCGGAGATTTTACCAGGATTATTTTCAGGAACAGAACCCTCAACACCCGCATAGATGATTCGGTTTTTAGCCAGTAGCATTTTTGTTGTTTTTTTATTTTCATGTTCGCCAAAAACCCTGCGCGGCCTTGAAGCTGTTCCAACTACCACAGAAGTATTTCAAACCCACTATTTTGCCGATGAAACTGCCGATTATGTCTATAAAGCAGCGATTTCAGTATATGGAAACGAGTTGAGCGGCATTTTAATCGCCAAGAAAACTGCACCCGAAACGCATCGGATTGTTTTTACCACCGAATTCGGAAACAAATTATTCGATTTCGAACTCGAAAATGACGACTTTAAAGTGAATTACATACTCGACGATTTGAATCGGCCGATCATTGTAAACACGTTACAGGCCGACTTCAGGTTACTGTTTCGGAAAGACTTCGCTGTTGCCAGTCAGTATCAAAATGCCACCCACGTCGTTTATGTTTCAAAAGATTCACGGCGCGACAATATTCTCTTCGTAGATAAAGACAGCGGTTTGTTGCAGAAGTTGGTACATTCGAGCAGGACGAAAGAAAAAATTATAATCGAATATTTACCGGAAACCACTACTTTTGCCGCCACGATCAACATTTTGCACCGTGATATCAAGTTAAGTATCAACCTGCGGCGCATCGACTGAACTTAAAACACCTATGATGAAGAAGATTTTACTTTTCCTGCTGATTACCGGCTTCACGGCAAATGCTCAGATGGTGGTAAAACCCGGACTTCGCGCCGGACTGAACCTTTCAAAAATATCAAATATCGATGCCGACTTCCGTTCCGATTTTTACGTCGGCGGATTTGTCGCTCTCAATTTTAAATCTTTTTATACGCTACAGCCGGAACTCACCTACTCGCGACAAGGAGCAAATTTTGAATATCGCGCCGATCATGATCCTGATCCGGTCGTTAATATTCAAAATCACGAAGTAGATCTGCAGATCCAATATTTATCGCTTGCAATTATCAACAGATTCCATGTCGGAAAGGGCTTCAATGTACTTCTTGGCCCATCACTCGATCTGAAAATCGGTGACAATACGCAACACGATCTTTCAGGTGGTGATATGGCGATATATGGCGGCTTTGGGTATAACTTTACAAAGGATTTTGGACTCGAGATCCGTTATAAACAAGGATTATCCGATGTTTTTGGCAGCCACTACAGCTATGATGATTTCGAAACCACATCAAACCACGATATAAAACAAAACCAGGTCATCCAGATTGGCGCCTCATATACTTTTTAAAAACGCGAAATGAAAAAACTATTCCTTATTACGTTATTGATTTTAGGATTAACTGCTGAAGCGCAGGTAACTTTTAATCCCGGTATTCGTGCCGGTATGAATTTGTCTAACGTTGGCGAGCTTGAAGCTTCTTATAAACCCGACTTTTATATAAGTTTTTTGGGTGCATTAAACCTGACAAGAGTTTATACGCTACAGCCCGAAATTGGTTATTCCAGACAGGGTGCGAAGGATGTACCGTACCACGGCTATAACTATAATTCGCAGAATTATACGAGTGGAATGACCGATCTTCAACTGAACTATATGACCGCAAGTTTGATGAACCGCTTTAATATTTCCCAATTTCATATAGCCGTCGGACCCACATTTGATTTTCTGATGTCTCACAATATGAATTATCGCGAAAATGATGTTGACCTGGGCATTTCGTTCGGAATGGGCTATAAGTCGGCATCCGGTTTTGGCGTCGAAGCCCGACTAAAACAAGGAATCATCGACGTGGTTTCGGACGATTTTTACGGGGGCGAGAACGGATTCTTTTTCGGCGACTATAATACGAACACCGTTATCCAACTAGGTGTGTTCTATGCATTTGACCTTAAAAAATCGGAGCAGAATGTTGATTAAAGATTTTTATACGGTCGATGCGCTTACTGAACTGAGTTCGGGAAAATACAACGCGGTAATACGTTTAAACGCTCAGCATCCAATATTTGGCGGCCATTTTCCAGGGAATCCGGTAACCCCCGGCGTTTGTATGATGCAAATAATTAAAGAACTCACGCAGGAAATAACGGGTTTTAAGTTGCAGATGACCAGCGCGTCGAATGTGAAATTCATGGCGCTGATTAATCCCGAAAAAACGCCGCTGCTTTCACTTGATCTTGACATTGAATTTCAGGCGGATGAAACAGTGCGTGTAAAAAATACGTCTTCCTTCGAGCAGACCGTCGCTTTAAAACTCAGCAATACTTACAAAAAAATCACGTCTTGAAAATATTCCTTGTGTTTTTTTGCGTTGTTTTATTTCAGAGCGCTGAGTTATCAGAAGTGCGCAAAAAATATCCTGCAGCAGCCGAATCTAAAGAAGCCAGTGCAGCATTTCTTGAGATGCTGAAAAACGTTGATGCTGAAGATTCGAAGACACTTCTCGCGTATAAAGGCGCTGCGGGTACGTTACAGGCAAAATATGCAAAAACAATAGGCGACAAGAAAAAATATTTTTTAGAAGGTGCGTCGCTGGTTGAACAAGCTGTCACCGCAGAACCTTCAAATATTGAGATCCGATTGATCAGGCTAAGTATTCAGGAAAACACACCAAAAATTCTGAACTACAGGAAGAACATTGCCGAAGACAAGACTTTTATCGTACAAAATCTTTCTGTACAAAATCGTGCGCTTCACAATTATGTGCTGCAATATGCGCTAAAATCGAAAGCCTTTTCTGAGGCTGAAAAAGCTTTGCTCCGCCAAGACGCTGGCTTGGACAATAGAAATTAAACAAT
>CAZLWZ010000028.1:0-10714 GCA_964563275.1 uncultured Flavobacterium sp. | reverse complement strand
TCCAGGAAATCGGTTGTTTTTTGTACGCCTCCCAACATTTGTGATCCGCCCAGTGTAGAGGACAAGCCACCACCTTTAGGGTTTTGAACCATTATCACAATGATCAAAAGAAAACAAACGATAGTTATTAAAACTAAAAAAATCGGAAAGCCCATAATTATTTAATATTATTATTTTGTTGTAAATGTTTGATGTCCAAAATCCGGTCTGCAAAGAAACTACTTTTTTCCGGATATTTCAAAATTAAAATTTCGTATGCCTGAATGGCTTTTGAGTACTTTTTTTGTTCGAGATAAACGCGCGCCAGCGTTTCGGTCATAAGGTAGGAATGGTCGGTTTCGCTCAAGGCAATACTTGGCGACGTGCTGTGGTCGGGGCGGATCGGCGGAATTTTAGGGTTCGCTTCAATAAAACGGTCAATCAGTTCATTTTTTTTTTGCTTGACCTCGTCAACCTTTACGTTTACACTTATTTTCCCTGGCGTGGCTTCGGCTTCGCGCTGGATAGGTTTTAAGCGCGACAGTTGCAGCCATTCTTCGAATGAATGTTTTTCACCTTTTTCAAATGGCAACGGTTTTCCTATTTCCAATGTTTCGCTATCGCGGTCTGCCATCACTGGTTGTTCCGGCTGTTGCTCCGTTTCCTGAGGCGGCAATAACTCATTTTCTTGTGGCGCGGCAGAAGGAGGTGGCTGCGATTCATTTATGGATGTCAGTATCGACTGCTCGAGCGAATTTAAGGCAACAGGTTTCGGCTGGTGTACCTGCGGCTCCACGACTTCACTTGCCATCACCGGTATATTATGCAGTGCCGCAATTTTCTCATCATATAATTGTTTATGAATCGATGTGAATGAATCGGAAGTAATGAAATCGAACAGAACACTACGGTCTGTCGTATGTGCCGCGGAAACTTTCAGCGCATAGTTGTATTTAAAACTATCCTCATTATATAAGCCTTTCAGCCGTAAAGCGCGGGCGCTCTGGAAATACGGGAATTCCTCTACTATTTTCTCCAGTGCCGCCGTCTGCCTATTGTTGATGGCATCGGGCTTGATCAGGATAAATGTGTAGTCGGTTAAGGTCATTACAATATTTTTCGTTCGAAATTTAAATAAAAATTAGAGAAGCGCAAGACCGCGTCACCATTTAGCAAGCGAATCATTAAAAATGTCCTGCGTGATCCGTTCGAAAATTACATCCAGTGCGTTGCTTAATGTGGGCCCGACCAACTGAGATGTGGCGGGGTAATCGTAAAAAAATGAGAAGCGTTTTTCAAAATCGTCTTCCTCCTTATTTCTGTTCGAAAAACGTACCAGTACCGAAATTGTAAGACGGTTCTGTGCCGCACGTTGATCGGCAGTTGCAGTCATAGGCGTAATCCTGAAGTCGACGATCTCGCCTTCATACAACAAATCGCCTCCCGAGTTTACAAGGTTTAAATTCGTCTGGTTCTGTATTAAATCCTGCAGCCGTAATGTAAAAGTGCGCTCGATTCCCGGTTCAATCAGCTCGGCGTTGTTCTGGAAATAATTCACCTGAAATGTATCGGCATCGATCTTTCCAGTCCCTGTAAAGTTATACACCGAGCAGCCGCTCAAAAGCAGGACAGGCAGTAACAAAAACAACACATTTTTTAGTTTCATATATAATAGGTAGCGTTACAAATCGAACTGCTTAATTTTTCTGTAGAGTGTCCGTTCGGATATTCCAAGTTCCTCGGCGGCCGCTTTTCTTTTTCCCTTATTCTTTTCAAGTGATTTTTTGATCATCTCAATCTCCTTCTGTTCCAGACGCAACGTTTCCTCTTCCTCGACAGTCTCGGCATCGAGATATTTTGACGGTTCGTGCCGAAATTCTTCACCCTGTTGCTTTTGTGCCGGCAGGATGGATAATTCCGGCTGTTCTTCATAATCTATTTCACTGTCATCGTCGTGGCCGTAGATTTTGAGGATCAGGTTAGGGATCTACTCACGTACTTTGGAAGCGTCGTTCCGCATCAGTTCGAGGGTAAGCTTCTTCAGGTCGTTCAGATCGCTTTTCATGTCAAAAAGCACTTTATATAAAATCTCGCGCTCATTGCTGAAGTCACTTTCACTTTTACTGGTCTTGATTACCGATGGCAGGCTGGAACCTTCAGAAGGCAGGTACGACAGTAACTTCGCAGTTGTAATTTCCCTGTTTGTCTCCAGTACCGAAATCTGTTCAGCGACATTTCTTAATTGCCTGACGTTTCCGCTCCAGCGATATTTTTGCAGCATTTCAACCGCATTGTCCTCAAGACGTATGGGCGGCATTTTATATTTATGGGCAAAATCCGATGCGAATTTGCGAAACAGTAAATGAATGTCATCTTTGCGGTCGCGCAACGGCGGCAGCATGATATCTACCGTGCTCAGCCGGTAAAACAAATCTTCCCTGAACTTTCCTTTTTGGATCGCGTCATACATATTGACGTTTGTCGCCGCGACGATCCGCACATTGGTCTTCTGCACCTGCGAGGAACCGACTTTTATGAACTCGCCATTTTCAAGGACACGCAAAAGCCGGACTTGCGTGGTTAGCGGCAATTCGCCCACTTCGTCCAAAAAGATCGTTCCGCCGTCGGCAACTTCAAAATAACCCTCGCGTGTTGAAGTCGCACCGGTGAAGGCACCTTTTTCGTGTCCGAACAACTCGCTGTCGATTGTTCCTTCGGGGATGGCGCCGCAGTTTACCGCGATGTATTTCCCGTGTTTTCTGTGCGAAAGCGAATGGATAATTTTTGGGATACTTTCCTTCCCGACGCCGCTCTCGCCCACGACGAGTACCGAAATATCGGTGGGTGCGACCTGTATCGCTTTTTCGATCGCGCGGTTCAGCTTCGGGTCGTTTCCGATTATTTCGAAGCGTTGTTTAATGGCTTGTACTGATTCCATCTATGATGAAGTTGAAAGTTAAGTTAAGTTTCTGTTCAGGGTTTTGATGCCAGTTGAAAGCTCTGTGTTAGGATCATAAATCTGCGGCCGATATCCTGGAGATACTAAGCCACCCTCTCGTTCATTTCACTGTAGCCGATTACATTTCCGATTAGTGTCCCGCTGGTGCAGCTTGTGATGTTTACCATGACAAAGTCGCCTATTTCGTAATTTTCTTTAGGAAAGACCACTGTCAGGTTCTGTGAGTTTCGTCCCGATAGATCATTTTGGGATTTCTTCGACACTTTATCGATCAATACTTCCATTGTCTGGCCAACAAACTGCTGCGTTCTGTACAGACTGTGCTGCCGTTGAAGCGCGACAATTTCCTGTAACCTCCGCAGTTTGGTTTCTTCCGGAACATCGTCCTGCATTTTTCTTCCGGCCAATGTTCCCGGCCGCTCCGAATACGCATACATATACCCGAAACTGTATTTCACTTCTTCCATCAGCCGTAATGTGTCCTGATGGTCTTCCTCGGTTTCGGTCGGGAAACCGGCAATCATGTCTTGTGTTATCGTGCAATCGGGCAGGATGTAGCGGATCTTGTCGATCAGCGCCAAATATTCCGCGCGCGTGTGCAAACGGTTCATCTCCTTTAAAATCCGGTCACTTCCTGACTGGACCGGCAAATGAATGTGCTTGCAGATGTTTTTATGACCAGCCATCACACGTAATACGCTCTCGTGCATATCCTGCGGATTGGATGTCGAGAACCGGATGCGCATCTTTGGAAATGCCGTTGCCACCATATCCAGTAACTGGTCGAACCCTACCGCGGTCGCCTTTTGCATATCACTCGCCTTAACAAAATCTTTCTTTAGACCGCCGCCATACCATAAATAGCTGTCGACGTTCTGACCTAACAGTGTAACTTCCCTGTAACCCTTCGAATGCAGATCACGGATCTCCTCAATAATACTTTGCGGCTCCCTGCTGCGTTCGCGTCCTCTGGTAAAAGGCACGACGCAAAAAGTACACATGTTGTCACAGCCACGCGTTATCGATACAAATGCCGATACACCGTTGCTTCCAAGACGGACCGGCGCGATATCACCATACGTTTCATCTTTTGACAAAATCACATTGATAGCGTCGTTTCCTAGTTCTACTTCGGCCAACAGATTGGGAAGGTCTTTGTACGCGTCGGGTCCGACCACGAGGTCGACAATCTTCTCCTGCTCTAAAAACTGACTTTTAAGACGCTCGGCCATACAGCCAAGTACGCCCACTTTCATCTTCGGGTTTACCCGGCGCTTTACGGCGTTATATTTTTCGAGCCGTTTGCGCACTGTTTGCTCGGCTTTGTCGCGAATCGAGCATGTGTTTACAAGCACAAGGTCGGCCTCTTCCAGAATTTGTGTGGTATTATAACCACCGTCTGCCAAAATCGATGCGACAACTTCACTGTCTGCAAAATTCATAGCGCAGCCGTAACTTTCAATAAAAAGTTTTTTTGTGTTCTGAGGTTTTTGTTCAAGAACGAGCGTATCGCCTTGTCTCTCTTCAAGCATCTTTTCCATAGCGGAAGGGGAATTTTAAGCGCCAAATATACAAAGAATCAAGGTAGTGACAAGATGGCAGTTTAAGTATTGTGATATTTTAACAGGATGAGGCGAATGCGTCCATGTCACCATATATCAATGCATAGACAGAATATTTATGGGGAGGAATGTATCGTTTTTTTAAATGAACAATATGCCGCCGGCGATAGTAATTCTGGCAATTTTTTTCGACATTATTTATATGACGACTCAAAATTGTGGTTGCTTTGCAAGAACTTTCCATGCTCTCTCTAGGGCTTTGATAGGAGTATCCCACAATAGGAATGTGGGGTGCCCGGGTTCTGTCTAATGGAGAAATCGCTATGGTAATGGTTGAGTCTGGTTTCTACTTCATTCACACCTATTACATTTTTGGGGACATGACCCGAACATGACCCGAATAGAACTGAACGGAAATACCGTACAAGATAGATTCTCTTAATTCCGGATAGAGAAAATGATCGGTTTTAGGGTCAAAAGCAATAATTCTGACGCTCTATAACGAACAGATAATATCGGGAGTATTATGATCCTGTTGCTGCGAAGGTCACGCAGTTGCTGTCAAAAAATGTCCTTTTCTTAATGCACTCCATCGAGGATTAGGGCGGGAAAGAACTAACGTTTTTATCGCTTCAACTGTAGAAGATACGTCCTAAGCAGCGGTGCAAAAAATTCAAATGCTGCATCAGAAGGCGGAAGGCAAAAAGCAGGGTAACAGGCTGTAATTAAACTTTCAGGGATGCCATCACGGACGAGGGTGATCGGCAGTGGCGGAAATAAGGGTAGGGAATAAAGACGACTGTTTTAAAAAATTCCCATACTTTTGCGACACTCGATCGGCCACGAAGCCGGTTGATGTGCGAAAAAAACAACACATGGCAAAGAATTTAGTAATAGTAGAGTCGCCGGCAAAGGCAAAAACGATAGAGAAATTCCTCGGCAGCGAATATCAGGTCGAATCGAGTTACGGCCATATCGCCGATCTTCCGTCAAAAGAAATTGGTGTCGATGTCGAGCGTGGCTTTAAACCCAAATACGAAGTGTCGCCCGACAAAAAAGCATTGGTTACCAAACTTAGGGGTCTTGCGAAAAAAGCCGATATGGTGTGGCTTGCAAGTGATGAGGACCGCGAAGGGGAAGCCATTTCATGGCACCTCGCCGAAGAGCTAAAGCTTGACTCGAACAAAACCAAAAGAATCGTTTTTCACGAAATTACCAAAGGCGCGATCTTAAAAGCAATCGAAAATCCGCGGGGCATCAACTACGATCTGGTAAATGCGCAGCAGGCCCGCCGGGTTTTGGACCGCTTGGTTGGTTATGAGCTTTCGCCGGTACTTTGGCGTAAGGTTAAAGGCGGCCTTTCGGCAGGACGTGTGCAGTCGGTTGCTGTGAGGCTGATCGTCGAACGCGAAAAGGAAATACAGGAATTCACACCGGTTGCAAGTTATTCGGTCACGGCCGAGTTTACTAACGAAGACGGTAAAACGGTAAAGGCTAAACTTCCGAAAAACTTTAGTACGAAGCAGGAAGCTCAGGATTTCCTCCAAAAGAATATAGCATCTATATATAAGGTATCGGATCTCGAAACCAAACCTACTAAGAAGTCACCCGCAGCGCCGTTTACCACGTCGACTCTGCAACAGGAAGCCGCACGTAAACTGTATCTTCCGGTGGGAATTACGATGCAGCTCGCGCAACGGCTATATGAAGCCGGACTCATCACCTACATGCGAACCGATAGCGTCAACCTCTCAAAAGATGCAATGGACGCGGCCAAAGACGAAATTATCCGCTCTTACGGCCGGGAATTTTCGAAGCCAAGGACATTCGCCGCCAAAAGCAAAGGCGCACAGGAGGCTCACGAAGCGATCCGCCCTACCGATATGTCACGGCATTCGGTTAACATCGATCGGGACCAGGCGCGTTTGTACGACCTGATCTGGAAGCGGACGCTCGCTTCGCAGATGAGCGACGCCAAACTTGAACGGACAAATGTGAAAATAGCGGCTGACAACCATGCCGAACTTTTTTCGGCGACAGGGGAAGTGTTGCTTTTCGAAGGATTTCTAAAAGTGTACCTCGAGGGCCACGATGATGATGACGAGGAGCAGGAAGGGATGCTGCCGGCACTTAAGGTAGGGGAGAATTTAAACAGCAACTACATCCTTGCCACCGAGCGGTACACGAGGCCTGCCTCACGCTATACGGAAGCCTCGCTGGTCAAGAAGCTTGAGGAACTTGGCATTGGCCGTCCTTCCACGTATGCGCCAACCATTTCGACGATTATCAACCGGAATTATGTTGAAAAAGGAAACCTGGAAGGGCAGGAGCGAAATTATACGCAGTTAAGTCTGAAGTCAGGCAAAGTGTCCGAGAAAATACTTAAGGAGAATACAGGATCGGATAAAGGAAAACTGGTGCCGACCGATATAGGAACTATTGTTACCGACTTTCTGGTGAAAAATTTCGGAAGTATACTCGACTACAATTTTACGGCAAAGGTCGAGCAGGACTTCGACGAGATAGCCGAAGGAAATGTCAATTGGGCCGAAATGATGAAAGAGTTCTATGATAAATTTCATCCCAATGTCAAAGATGTGGAAGAAAATGCAGAGCGCGAAAGTGGCGAAAGGATCTTGGGGACGCATCCAAAATCCGGGAAGCCCGTGTTGGTGCGACTTGGGAAATTCGGACCAATGGCGCAAATCGGTGATGCTGAAGATGAAGACAAGCAGTTTGCAAGTCTGATGCAGGATCAGAATATCGGAACAATAACGCTTGAAGATGCGTTAAACCTGTTTTTGCTGCCAAAGAACCTGGGTACTTATAAGGGCGAGGAGGTAGAAGTCAATAACGGCCGATTTGGCCCTTATGTACGTCATGGAAAAACTTTCATTTCGTTGCCACGTGGCGAAGATCCTCTTGATGTAACCCTTGTCAGGGCGCAGGAGCTGATCGACGACAAAGCAAAAGCCGACGCACCCATTGCTGTTTATAAAGGCGAGCCTGTGCAGAAAGGTGTGGGACGGTTCGGACCGTTTATCAAATGGAACGGAATTTTTATAAACGTCAACAAGAAATATAATTTTGATAATCTTTCGCAGGCCGATGTCGAAGCGCTGATTGAAGATAAATTGCAGAAAGAGAAAGACAAGGTCATCCACAATTGGGAAGACGAAGGCATTCGTGTGGAGAAGGCCCGTTGGGGCCGCTCGGTAATTTGTAAAGGCAAAGTAAAGATTGAACTGAACAAAGATTTTGATGCTGCAGCACTGACGCTGGATCAGGCGCGGGAAATGATCGAGAAGAAATCTCCTGCCAAAAAAGCAACTAAAGCTGCTGCTAAGAAAGCACCGGCGAAAAAGGCCACTGCTAAAAAAGCAACCGCTAAAAAGAAATTATAATGGGATTTGATTTTTTATCTCCGGTTGATGCGTCGCTTGTGGAATTTGTCGGCGGGTTGTCCGGCCAGCATCTTGGGGCGAAACTCGTGCTGCATACACAAACCGACTTTCCCGATATAGGAAAAGTCAGCATTGCCATTGTTGGCGTATGTGAGAACAGGGGCGTCTCCAACAGCAACGGCGATGTGGATTTGTTTCATATCAGAAAAGAATTTTACTCGTTGTTTCCCGGCAATTGGGAAATGTCGGTCGCCGATCTTGGCGACATTATAGCCGGTGATACCGTTGAAGACACATATTACGCTGTTCGAAGTGTCGTTGCGGCGCTTGTCAAGAAAAATGTGGTTCCTGTTATAATCGGTGGCTCCCAGGATCTGACATATCCGTTGTACAGGGCGTATGATTCATTGGAGCAGATGGTGAACCTGGTATCGGTCGACAGCAGGTTTGATTTCGGCAAGGACGATCAGGTGATATCTTCCGGATCTTATCTGAGCAAGATTGTTCTTGAAGAGCCAAATAACCTGTTTAACTTCTGCAATTTAGGCTATCAGACCTATTACAATTCGCAGGAAGAAATCGATTTGATTGAAAAGCTTTTTTTTGACGCATACCGCCTCGGTGATGTAAGCAGCAATATATCAATAGCAGAGCCGGTGTTAAGGGATGCCGATCTTGTAAGTATTGATTTAACATCCGTTAAGACTTCCGATTCGGCTAATTATACTATATTTACTCCTAATGGTTTCGACGGCAAAGCAATTTGCGCGTTGGCAAGATATGCAGGAATCAGCGACCGGGTGTCGGTCTTAGGTGTTTTTAACCATAACAACACAAGTCAGGAAGGTATTCTCATTGCTCAGATACTGTGGTATTTTATCGAAGGATATCATTATCGTTCCAACGAATATCCGTTTGGCAACAAAGAGAATTATCTCAAGTACATTGTGCCGCTGGAGGATCAGGAACTGATTTTCTATAAAAGCAATAAAACCGACCGCTGGTGGATTGAAATCCCATTTATTACGAACGGGAATAATAAATTAAAAAGAAACACGTTATTACCCTGTTCCTACGAAGAATATGTGGCAGCAACCAATCAGGAACTGCCCGAGCGGTGGTGGAAAGCACAGCGTAAAAACATCCTTATATAGATGAAGAAGAGCTACAAAATCATTTGCGTATTCGTAAGATAGAAGCTACAAAAGAATCATTAAATAGCGGTTTATCGGTAATTTTATACATTTTATCGATAAATTTATTTTTTTATCTAAATAATAATTTTACTTTTGGACGCTCGTGAATTTTAGGAACAATAAATTGTTTTTTTGAAAAATATTAAATACGTTTACGGCCTTAAAAATTAGAATACATTACAAACTCATATTTTATGAAGAAAATCGTTGCATTCACAGCAATTTTTGCTCTTTTAGTCGGTTGCGGTCGCTCAGGCGATAAAGGTGAACTGGTGGGGGTAAAAGGGAAAAAATGGCATCCAGAAAAGCCTTACGGAATGACTTTAATTCCGGGTGGGGCTTTTATAATGGGTAAATCTGATGACGATTTAGCGAACGTTCAGGATGCGCCTACTAAAACCGTTACGGTACGGTCATTTTATATGGATGAGACCGAAATTACCAATAGCGAATATCAACAGTTTGTTGAATGGGTAAAGGATTCAACTATCCGTGTGCGTCTGGCGATCCTCGCTGACGAGATTGGTGGTGGTACAACCGCGGCTGCTGGTGGCGGAGGACGTGGACGAAATGCGGGAAGCATTGCCGATTTTGCGTTCAACGATGCTGATCCGGCAACGATGACTCCTTATGACAAGTACATGTACGAGAACTACTATAGCATTGGTACAGACGACGATCCTTATGCAGGCCGCAGGTTAAACCGTAAAGTGAATCTTATTTACGATACGTCGAAATATCCTGACGAGTACTATACTGAGGTAATGGATACAATGTACCTGCCTTTGTCGGAATCTTTTAACGGTTTGCGCACTATCGATGTAAGCAAGTTGAAGTTCAGGTATTCATGGATGGATATACAGGCTGCTGCCAAAGCCAAAGTGGGTAAGAGAAGTGATTTTATCAGAACAGAACAAACTTTGGTGTATCCTGATACAACGACCTGGATTAAAGACTTTGCATATTCGTATAACGAGCCGATGCACAACGATTATTTCTGGCATCAGGCATATGGCGAATACCCAGTGGTAGGCGTTAACTGGAACCAGGCAAAAGCGTTTTGTGCGTGGAGAACGATGTACAAAAATGCGTATATCAAATCAAGAAAAAAAGGGCGTAACCTGATCAACTCTTTCAGGCTGCCAACAGAGGCTGAGTGGGAGTATTCAGCTCGTGGCGGACTCGAATCGGCTACATATCCTTGGGGTGGCCCTTATGCCAAGAATGATCGTGGTTGTTTTATGGCGAACTTTAAACCAAACAGAGGAGATTACGCAGCGGACCAGGCTCTTTATACTGTGGAGGCTAAATCATACGAGCCGAACGGATTTAACCTGTACAATATGTCAGGAAACGTAGCAGAATGGACTGACTCTTCTTATGATGCTGCAGCCTATGAATATGTATCATCTATGAACCCGAATGTCGGCGACTTAAGGAACATGAGGAAAGTTGTTCGTGGCGGGTCATGGAAAGACGTTGCTTACTATCTGCAGGTGGGAACGCGAAATTTTGAATATGCTGACACCGCCCGAAGCTACATCGGATTCAGAACGGTTCAGGATTACATGGGCGTTGATGTTACCGGTAACGTAGCCCCAAGACGATAATACC
>CAZLWZ010000027.1:0-10751 GCA_964563275.1 uncultured Flavobacterium sp. | reverse complement strand
TTTACGTGATCGGTATTTTTGCATTTATTAAATCGCCGGCCGATTATATTTACATCAACCTCTGGTGGGGCATGGGGATGATTATCGCGAATGCAATCAGCGTTTATCTCGTGTTCCGAAAATACCGCGTCTCATTGGCACAATTTAAATTCACCGACTTACGACATCATCTGGTCACCGGATTTCCTATTTTTTCGTCCCAGCTTTTTGTGTCGATTCAACTGTACTCGCCACTTTTACTGGTCGGTTTTTTGGGTACTGCGATGTTGGCCGGTATCTATCGCGTCGTCGACCAGGTCGTGGTAGTTTTCAAAACCTATATATTGCTGTTTTTTAATTTCACTTTTCCACGAGTGTGCTACTTGCTGACGACCGATGCTGGTAAGGCGCATTTATACTGGCGATTGTTCAATGGCGGAAACCTGGTATTCATCGTCGTCGCGATGATGATCGTTTACCGGTATTCTACACCGATTGTACATTTCTTCACTCAGGATAATGCATCCGAAATAATTGCCCTGTTTCCTATCGCCGTCTGGATCCCGATTTTAATGGCGTTGTCGGTGCCGCTAAAGCAACTCGTGCTGGGTTATGCTTATAACCGATACTACGTCAATTCCACAGTTTCGATTGTTATTCTGAACGTCGTCATGATCCTGATAATGCTGCCGCTTTGGGGTATCATGGGCGTACTTTACGCAATAATTATTGCCGAAATCCTGACCGTAACGCTGTTTTTTGCGAAAATTAAAAACAAGCTCTTCCTGCACCGAATCTGAAAAGTAATTGTATTTTTGAATCCGATCAGGAACAACGCAGAATGCTTAGAAAATTACTTCAGAAATTACTTCAGAGATCTGGTAAGACCTATACGGTGCACCCCGATATCCCGAATAGCCTGATCTTCTACGTGTTTTACCGTCGTTTTATAATGATGGTGCGCGGATTTCTTAGAACAGGACGTAAGGTTTTCCTGGGCCGCGGCTGTACAATATTAAATTCGGCAAACATCGACTATGGCAAACATGTAACCATAGAATCACATTGCCGAATCGATGGTTACGCCAGTGAAAAGATCATCCTGGGTGATTGCGTAAAAATCGGCGCTTACTCCAATTTGCTTTCGACAAGCCATCTCGCAACATACGGCAAAGGTTTAAAAATGGGTCATCATTCTGCCGTGGGCGATTTTACCCACTTTGGCGCACCTGGCGGAATCGAAATAGGAAATGATGTCATCATGGGGTCGTATGTAAGTTTTCATTCTGAAAATCATATTTTTACCGATACTTCAAAGCTGATACGAGAGCAGGGCGTCACCTCTAAAGGAATCAAAATAGGTAACAATGTCTGGGTGGGAGCGAAAGTTACTTTTCTCGACGGATGCATAATTGGCGATAATTGTGTCGTTGCAGCCGGAGCGGTTGTCAATGCTGTTTTTCCCGATAATTGCGTGATTGGTGGCGTTCCGGCGAAGATCATTAAAACGATCGGAGGATGAAAATAGCACTACCAAAAAATTTATTTTACCAGTTGCTGTTCGTGCTTTGTATCGGGATCCCGTATCTGGATAGTTTCGAGCTGACGTTCGGCGTGTGGGCTGTCGCCGCTGTGATTTCAGTGACCAGAAGCTACTCGCTGTCGATATTAAAGATTATTATCCCGTTTATACTGATCCTGATTATCGCAACTGTCGTGATGCTTTTTTATGATTACGATATATATTTTATCATCCGCGATTTTACATATCTGCTCAAGCCTATATTCGGGTTCCTAATCGGCTTCCAGCTGCTGAAGCGAAGTCGGCACAACGCGTTCGAGCTGTTTATCAATACAGCGTTTTTCATCGCAGTGATCCACATTCTTATCCTACTAAGTGCAATCTTCATACATAAAGCTTACACACTAAACGACATTCGTTTTTATGGCGGATATTTCAGCGATTTTGAAATCTATGCCGTGGTTATTTTATTGTGCCATAAGCAATTTGAGCTCCCATTTTCGAGGAAATGGATCCGCATTTATACGATTGTGATTGGGGTATCAGCTTTTATGTATTTCGCTCGAACTAACTTCCTTCAGTTCCTGATATTATTACTGGCGGTAAAAGGTTATTTCAGGATTACCAGAACCTCGATAATTTTATTAACATCAATAATTATTGCGGCGTTAATTGGATACTCGGCAGTTTTATACATCAACCCGAAACGCAACGGCGAAGGTATTGAAGCGTTTCTTTACAAAATTAAAGTCGCACCGCTTGAGCCTTTCAAGACCCGAATAAATCGCGAAGATTACGTCGACTTCAACGACCACTACCGCGCCTGGGAAAACCTGCAGACGGTAAGGCAGGTGTCGCGTGATGGTGTCGCAAATGTAATCTTCGGAAAAGGCCTCGGCTCGCAAATCGATCTGAAGCAGGAAGTATACCTTGGCGACATGAAGCTCAGGTACATCTCAATACTGCACAATGGCTTTATGATTGTTTTCCTGAAATCAGGTCTGCTTGGAATCGCCATCTATCTTTACAGCATTTTTTATTTTTTTAGAAAGCAACCCGGCAATTCAGTACGAATCAAGCACATTAATCGCCTGTTCCTGGGGACGGGAATCTTTTTGATAATCTCGAATTGGGTGTTTTTAGGGTTTTATAACCTGATCGACACCAAAACCATTTTGATGGGATACTTAATTGCGTATTGCCATTATAATCACAAAAAGTAAATGAAAAGCATATTATTTATACATCAGTCGGCTGAACTTTATGGTTCAGATAAAACAATACTGATGTTTATTTCGAGCCTTGATAAATTGAAGTACAACCCGGTTGTGGTGCTGCCGTTTGACGGGCCATTGACTCGGGAATTCGAAAAGAACCAGATCAAGGTCGTTATTGCGCCTGTACTGAAGCTTTATCGCAAAATGTTTACGCCGAATAACCTGTATAAGTTTGCCAAAGAATATCGAGAAGGCCTGCAATTTTTAGATGAACTTCACAAGGAGCACAAGTTCGAACTGGTATATTCGCACACACTGGCGGCGCTGATCGGAATTTTATTTGCGAGGAAACGCGGCATCAAGCATCTCTGGCATGTTCAGGAAATCCTCGAAAAGCCAAAATTTATCAATAGCGCATTTAAAAAGCTCCTGGCGCTAAAAGCAAATGATATCGCCGTATACGACTCCAAAGCGACGATGAATTTCTGGGTTTCTGGCAGCCCAAAACTAGCTGCAAAATCCGATTTTGTTTGGAACGGACTCGATGTGGATGCGAAACCAAATTTTAATGAAAATGACCGTCATACAGTGCGTAGCCATTATTTTGGAGTCGATCAGAACCAGATGGTGATCGGACTCATCGGCCGCATAAACAGCTGGAAAGGACAGCCGTTATTATTGGAAGCATTTTCAAAAATTGCCGATGATTATCCAAACGCAAGACTAGTCTTCATAGGATCGGCACCGCCAAATCAGGATTTTTTTGTTGAAGATCTGAAGCAGTCGATTAAAGAATTGAAATTAGATGAACAGGTGCGGATTATTCCGTTCCAGCAGAACATCTGGCAATTCTGGGATGCTATCGACATCGCAGTCGTTCCATCGACTGAACCTGAACCATTCGGAATGGTCGCAATTGAAGCAATGCTGTCAAAAAAACCGGTTATTGCCGCGAATCATGGCGGACTGACCGAAATAGTCTTGCCGGGTGAAACCGGACTTTTATTCGATCCCCGAAACCCTAAGGCGCTTGCCGATAGTTTAAAAGAACTGCTCGACGATCCGGAAAAGCGAAGTTTATACGGTGAAATGGGATTCCAGCGTGCAAAGGAACATTTTTCGCTGAAAAGCCACGTCGACAAATTTGAGCAAATTATCGAGCAGATTTTGCACTGAGACCGGCTTCAGTTGTTATAAAATCCTATTTTTGCGCTTCTGATCTAGAAAAATGAAAATAGCCATTCTCGGAACCCGCGGCATCCCCAATTATTACGGAGGATTTGAACAGTTTGCAGAATTTTTTTCTGTTTATCTCGCCGATCGTGGTCACGAGGTTTATGTATACAATTCGCACAACCATCCGTATCAGCAAAAGACTTTTAATGGGGTAAACATTCTGCATCAGAATGATCCAGAGCACAAAATGGGAACCTTCGGCCAATTCATATACGACTACAATTGCATCATCGACAGTCGCAAGCGCCACTTCGACATCATATTGCAACTCGGCTACACCAGTAATTCGATTTGGTTCTTTTTGCTGCCAAAGAAGCCGGTGATCATTACCAATATGGATGGTATTGAGTGGAAGCGTACCAAATATTCGCGGCCGGTGCAGCAGTTTTTAAAGTTTGCCGAGAGGCTTGCGGCGATCAGCAGCGACCATTTGATTTCAGATTCACTGGGGATCCAGAAGTTCCTGATGAAGCGCTACAACAAGGAATCGACTTACATTGCTTACGGCGCGCATCCTTTTGATAAACCCGACGAATCGGTGCTTTCAACTTACGATGTTGAAAAAGCTGGCTACCACATGATCATGGCGCGCTTCGAACCCGAAAACAATCTCGACATGGTGCTCGAAGGTGTTGCAGCGCACGAAAGCGACATGCCCATACTGGTGGTCGGAAAACACGAAACCAGGTACGGTACGTATCTGAAAAAGAAGTTTAGCACGTATCCGAAAATCAGGTTTCTGGGCGGCATTTACAATCTCGCGCATCTCGACAATTTGCGGTATTATTCGGAGCTGTATTTCCACGGCCACTCGGTTGGCGGAACCAATCCGTCGCTGCTCGAAGCTATGGCATCACGGGCGCTTGTGGTGGCGCATAACAACGACTTCAACAGAGGTATTTTGAAACAAAACGGCTACTATTTCTCCAACGCTTCCGAGGTCAAAAATATACTTGGCAGCGTTAAAAAAAATGATAACTTGCAGTTGGTTCAGAACAATTACGACGCAATTGTTAATGACTTTAACTGGGACAATCTAAATGGGGAATATTTACGATTATTTGAAGAATGCCTCGCACGAACTAAGGCAGGAAAATAGCAGGCACCCATCGTTATTATTTGTCATCTTAGCCCTGTTGTCAATCCCGATGAGCTACGCGGTTAACAGTATTGCGGTTGCCGCGCTGTTACTGGTTACCATTGTCACCTTCCGAAAGGAAAATTTTCAAAAAGATATTCTGCTATTTCTGCCGATATTGCTTTACGCACTAATGGTAGCATCGCTGGCATGGTCAATCGATCTTCCTGCTTCGGCCAAAGCGCTGTCAAAAGAACTTCCGCTGCTATTGATACCGCTGTGCTTCTTGCTGCTGCGGCCGTTTTCCGACCGACAGAAACAGGTTATCCTGAAATTATACAGCTACGGAATTTTATTGTACGGAATATTCTATCTGATTAAAGCCGCAGTACGATATACTTTATCGGGCGATAGTTCTGTCTTTTTTTATCACGAACTTGTCACAAAGGATGTAAATGCAATACATGTGTCGGTTTACGTTGCCATTGCATTTTTTTATTTCTTGACGAGCACCGGAAAAAAGGCACTTCATTATTTTGCGCTGCTGATATTATTTGCGCTGGTGTTTCTTCTTTCTTCCAAAAACATCATCATTGTTTTTGTCGGGCTGATGATCATCCATCAGGTGTTTTTTACCAAAACCGCGCGGCGTATGAGGCTTCGTAATATGGTGGTGTTATTGGTTGCATTGATATCGCTGACGTTCATCGGCAAAATAAAGGACCGCTTCAAGCAGGAATACGAAACGATGATGACCGACAGCAGCGTCAACGATGTCATCAGCAAAGATGGCGGCACCGTTTATAACGTAAGCATCAAGCAGGCATGGACCCAGGAACGCTTTCAGCCGAATGATTATTTCCCGGGAACCGCATTCAGAGTTTATCAATTCCGGATTTTTACCGAAATGCTGCAGGAGGACAACATATTCTTCACCGGCTATGGCATAAACGCTTCGTATCCGAAAATTGAGCAAAAAACCATCAGCTACAATCTTTTTTTGGGCAACGGCGAGCAGGAAGGTTATCAGACCAAGAATTTCCACAACCAATATATCCAGATTTTTGCCGAGCTTGGCATCTTCGGGCTGCTCCTGCTGTTGCTGATGCTGTTTGCGAACGTGAAGAACGCTGTAAAGAATAAAGATTTTGTTCACATTTCTTTTGCAGTTCTGATGATAAGTTTATTTTTGACTGAGTCATTTTTATGGCGGCAACGAGGCGTCGTCTTTTTTACGCTGATGTATTGTCTGTTTAATTCCGGGCTATTGCGGCCGTCCAATAATCAACAAAAAATATGAAAAGAATATTGATCACCGGAGCAGCGGGTTTTTTAGGCTCGCACCTTTGCGACCGGTTTATAAAAGAGGGTTATTATGTTATTGGGATGGATAATCTGATCACAGGCGATCTTCGTAATATCGAACATTTGTTTAAGCACAAGGACTTCGAGTTTTACCACCACGACATCACCAAATTTGTGCACGTTCCGGGTAGGCTCGATTATATCCTGCACTTCGCATCGCCCGCCAGCCCAATCGATTATCTAAAAATTCCGATCCAGACACTCAAAGTGGGTTCCCTGGGCACGCACAACCTGCTCGGGCTCGCCCGTGTAAAAAATGCGCGTATATTGATCGCGTCGACATCGGAAGTATATGGAGATCCGCTGGTTCATCCGCAAACCGAAGAATATTATGGCAACGTAAATACCATTGGCCCGCGTGGCGTTTATGACGAAGCCAAGCGTTTTCAGGAATCGATTACGATGGCTTACCACACATTCCACGGTGTGGAGACGCGCATTGTCAGGATTTTCAATACCTATGGGCCGAGGATGAGGCTCAACGACGGCCGTGTAATCCCTGCATTCATTGGGCAGGCGCTCCGAGGTGAGGATCTGACGATTTTTGGCGACGGTATGCAGACGCGTTCATTTTGTTATGTTGACGATCAGGTCGAAGGGATTTTCCGATTGCTTCATTCTGATTATGTGTATCCGGTCAACATTGGCAATCCCGATGAAATTACGATCAAAGATTTTGCGGAAGAGATTATAAAACTCACCGGTACAAAGCAAAAGGTTGTTTATCATCCGCTTCCGATAAACGATCCGATGCAGCGACAGCCCGACACCACCAAAGCTAAGGAACTGCTGGGGTGGGAGGCTAAAGTGTCGCGTGCCGAAGGCATGAAAATTACCTACGAGTATTTTAAATCGCTGTCTAATGAAGATCTTCTAAAAGAAGAGCATAAAGATTTTTCAGGATACATTCACTAGTATGACATCATCCACGGGACGATATTCCAAGTATATCCGGCCAATCAGCGTCACCATGGATTTGCTGATAATTACCATCGGCTGCTTTATGTTTCTCGAGGAACTGCAGCTCGACTGGTATTATTATCTGCCGTACCAAACGCTGGCGTGGCTCTCAATTGCATTTTTTACAAAGTTTTACAGCGTGTACCGGTTTACTACACCGGTAGAGATTTTTTCAAAACTTGTAAAACAAAGCATATTATTCCTGCTTCTGGTCATCGCATTTTTTCCATTTGCTAAAGAACCTATTTTTAGCGGAAGGGCAATTGCGTGGTTCATGGTGGTCAGCGTCGCGGCGATATCGGTAGTGAAGCTTCTGCTGTTTTACTACCTGAAGAAATACAGGATCATTACCGGTAGTAACTTCCGGAACACGGTGATTATCGGCTACACCCCCGAAGCTGTCCGTCTAAAAGAATTGTTTGAAACCCGAAATGATTATGGTTACCGGTTCATGGGTTTTTTCTCCGACAAAAAGACGAACGAACATATTATCGGGAAATTATCCGACCTGCGAAGCTTCGTCACTGAGAACAAAATAGATGAGATATACTGCTCGCTGAACGAAATATCGAATGAACAATTGAAAAATCTGGTGGAATTTGCCGATGAAAATAAAAAAACAATAAAATTCATCCCGGACACAAAGGAGATCTTTTCCAAAAACCTGAAAGTAGATTATTACGAATTTTTCCCGGTACTTTCGCTGCAGAAGACGATGCTGCACGATCCGGTCACCAAAGCGTTCAAACGTACTTTCGATATCACTTTCTCGCTGGTCATTATTTTCGGGATGTTGTCGTGGCTGACACCTTTGCTGGCGATTTTGATAAAACTGGAATCACGCGGTCCGGTTTTCTTCAAACAGGGTCGTCCGGGAATTGACGAAAAGGAGTTTTATTGTTACAAGTTCCGGTCGATGCGTATCAACAAAACCACCGAACAGGAAGCGTCGAAGAATGACCCGCGGGTGACGCGCATCGGCAGGTTTATGAGGAAAACCAGCATCGATGAAATGCCGCAGTTCCTGAATGTTCTTATGGGCGAGATGTCGGTTGTGGGGCCAAGGCCGCATCTTTGGTCACAGAACAAAGCCTACGGGAATAAAATTAAAAAATACATGGTGCGCCATTATGTGAAACCGGGCATCACCGGACTCGCGCAGGTTCGAGGTTACCGTGGCGAAATTGAGACCGATGAGGATATGATCAACAGGATAAAATTTGATGTATTTTATATCGAAAACTGGTCATTGCTGCTCGACCTGAAAATCATCGTACAAACGATAATCAACATCTTCAAAGGCGACAAAAAAGCGTATTAAAATACGCCGCGCTCTATCAGGGAATCCACCTGATCGTTCAGGTTAAATGATTTGGAATTTTCAAGAACACGCTGTTTTAGCGAGACCATGCCGGTAAGGGGAATTTCACTGAGCGTGTTGTTGAGTTCGTCATAATCACCGACTTTCACCACCCAGCCCAAATTATTTTTGTGGACGATATCTTCGCCTTCGCCACCTCCAAAATATAGTATCGGAAAACCCAGGGTAGCATATTCGAAAATCTTTGAAGGAACCGATCCGAAAATCCTGGTTTTCAAAGGAACGACCGCAATGTCATAATCCCGAAGGCGCTCCAGCAACTCCTTTCGCGCCAGCATGCCATGGCTGAGTATCTTCTTCTTCGGATTCTTTTGAAGATAATCTGTGATTTTTTGTGCTTCGGCGCCATCACCAAATATGTGAAGTTCCATTCCGTCGGGCAAAATGATGTTCTTACAAAGATCATATATGCCTTGTGCTACGCCCAGAAGGCCAGCATAGAAGATCCGTATTTCGCGATGCTCTTCGGGTTGAGGTGGTGCGAGCTGATGTTCGGGGTAGTTCCTGTACAGGTAACATTCCTTCCGTGGTGTTATTGTTTTTACATGGGCGATAATTTCGTCTGACTGACCCAATACTATATCGGCTCTTTGGTAAATTAACTTTTCGAGCGCCAACAGTATTTTGTGCGAAAAAGATCCTGATTTTAAAGCTTTGAGTTCGACAGCGGCGAGCGGCCACAGGTCGGATACATTTAAGATTATTTTCTTTTTTTTCAGTGAAAGCACCAGAACGGCAATAAAAGACAACACGAGCGGAGGCGACTGCACAATGACTTTCTGCGGAGTTTTGGCAAACAGAAGATAGCAGAACAACATTACCGAAAACGATTTTATCGATAGCAGCCGCTTGAAAACATTGTCGCTGTTGCTTGGATAGATCCACAATCTTTTGACGCGAATGCCGCTCTGGTTTTCGGTGGCCGAAAATTTATTCCTGTATTGCGGAAACAGTCGGCCGTTGGGGTAATTCCCAAGCGGGCAAACAACCGAAACGCTATAGCCTTTCTGCTGAAGCTTTAGCGCCATTTGCTCGATCCGGTTTGCCGCGGCGCCTTTTTCGGGAGGATAATAATTGGATACGATCAGAATGTCCTTCATCGGCTTGCAGATTTTTCGGATACCAGCGACGTGAACTGTTTCAGTTTACCGCTTTTGCTGCGCTGAAGCGTCGCATGACGGATAAAGTTGAACGTTATTCCCGGCTCAAGATAATCGGTAAGGGTTTTTTCAATACGCACAATTTCATCCGCACTCAATTCCTTGTCGCTTGTATAATCGATTTCGAACAGGTCCGGCTTGGTCTGCCTTATCACAAACTCCCTGACATTTCCGTGCTCATCAAAAAGAGCCTTGGTGACAGAATAAAACGTCATACCGGCCGGCTTTTTTCCGCTTGGTAATATGGCCACGTCGTTCGTTCGCCCGGTCAATTGCTTAAGAACTGGCCTTTTTGCGCTACCTGACGCGTCGAGGATGCCAAAATCACCCACATCATATCGAATAAAAGGATGTGCTTTATTATACAATGATGTCACAATAATTCGGCCTTCAGTGCCATGCGGGACGGGGCGGTTGTTGTCGTCCAGGATTTCCACGAACAGGTTTTCGGAATTTACCAGCCATTGATCATCAGGATCGGTAAAGGCGATTATATCGAGTTCCGATGCACCGTATTCGTTCACTACAGGAACACCCAGGTGTTTTTCAAGGAGCGTTTTATCGGCAGGAAAAAGCATTTCAGAAGTAACGATACAGACTTTAAGCGTTGGGCATAATTGTTTCAATACAATTTCGTGCTTCTCCAGATAGCGCGCCAGAAGCACGATTGCTGTGGTGTAGCCGTTTATATATTCGAACTTCTTTCGCGAGAAAATTGTTAATGCGCGTTCAATTGCCGCGTCGGAAAGATCAAAGATGTCGAAGCGGTACCGCGAACTGAGTATATCTTTTAGTCTTAATTTCTTATCATCAATAAATCATTATATTTTAAACTATAATGTCCTTGAGAGAT
>CAZLWZ010000026.1:5859-10774 GCA_964563275.1 uncultured Flavobacterium sp. | reverse complement strand
GGATCCGGTAACCTTCCTGTGTCAGATTATACCCAACTATTTCCAAGATATCCTGCTCATCGTCAACAAGTAATATCTTAATGTCCTTTTTCTTCATAATTTAAAAATGACTTGTTCGTGCCGTAAAAGTAAAGATAAAACTATAGGCTAAAACCGCTTAACCATAATTTAATGTATTAACGATAACCTAATCATAAGGACACCAAATGGTAACCCGGCACTAACGCCAACTTTACGATGCAAACCTTTCTTTGCGGCAACAAAACTCAAAAAAGATGAACATCAAATTTTTAATTGCGCTTCTTTTATTATGCGGCACCGGATTTTCGCAATCAAAAGGCACGATTACGGGAACATTAACCGACAAAGATTTTAACAATGAAACATTACCTTTTGCAAACGCCCTCATAAAGGGAACTGCAACAGGGACAACGAGCGACGAATTTGGAAAGTACGTTTTAGTCGTTGATCCTGGCACTTATACAATACAATATAGTTTTTTAGGATATGAAACGCTGGAAGAAACAGTGACTGTCACAGCCGGCGAAACGGTGGTGGTCAACAAGACCCTGGGCGCAGGAAGTTATACCCTACAGGATGTCGTGGTACAGGCAGTAGGTAACCGTGAGCGTGAAACAGCCTTGCTACTCGATCAGAAAAATGCCGCCGAAATTAAACAGAGCATTGGAGCTCAGGAAATGTCGCGCAAAGGCATCAGCACGGTCGAGGAAGGTCTTACAAAAGTGACCGGTATCTCGAAGGTCGAATCGCGTGGATTGTTCATCCGCGGACTTGAAGACCGGTACAATAATCTTTTGATTAATGGTTTCGCAGTGCCGTCCAACAGTCCGTTTAAAAAGATCTTACCGCTGGATCTGTTTCCTACAGATGTAGTTGCATATCTTGATATTTACAAAACCTTCAATACCGATCTGTATGGCGACTTTGGTGGCGCGACGATTAGTGTCAACACCATGCAGCCGACTAAGAGTCTGACAAAGATAAGTTTCGGCGTAGGGTATACCACCAACAACAACCTAAGTGATTTTTTGATCGCGTCGGATGCAAATGATACTGACGGCTTTTTCGGATACGGTGCTAAAGACCGAAAACTTCCCGCAGCATTCGGATCGGTACCTGCGGGAAGAACTTCAAACGAATTCGCCTCCGGATGGAACGTAGATGAAACAGTAGCGCCTTTGAACAGCAGTCTCGGCGTCACCCACAGCGGCTACTTCGACATCGGCAAAAATCACAACAGGCTGAGCTACTTGTTTGCTACTAACTTCGAAAACGAATATATCATCAGGCGTGGGGTGGACCGGATTTTCTCGCAAGGTCAGGGCAACTACGACAACAACCTGCAACGTTCACAGTACCGTTATCAGACAACATCTTCGACATTATTAGGGCTTCAGTACAAAGCAGGACGCGCCAAGTTGTTCTTCAATACGATGTACCTGAAATCGACCGAAAATATGATCCAGGATCAGATCGGGTACACGCGCAACGCGGTCCAGAATCCGAACGAAATAATTCGTTTAAATCAGTATGAGCAATCTGACTACTTTAACACCCAACTCTACGGCGACTACGCGCTGACCGAAGATGAGCGTCATTCACTAAAAGGCGGAATCTCGTACACCAATACCAAGTTCATGCAGCCAGACCGAAAATTCATCAACGGGACGGTGATCAACGAGACCGACATTGAAACGACATACGGCGGAAATCACCTGATCAGACAATACCTTGATGTCGACGGCAGCTTCTTTTTGTCGGGTATGCTGGAATATAATCTCAGATTTGGCAATGCCAATGCTGAAAAACGACACAAACTTGCCGTGGGTTACAATGGCTACGTAAATGAAATGGAGTCGACGTACCGGTTTGTATTTGGCAAACCAAACGGTTCCAATACCGTCATCGTCCCGTTAAACAATATCGACGCGTCGCTGCAGGATCACCTGGATTCCAATTTCTTCAGCTTCAGGGAAGAATCAAATGGAGATTACAATACCAAAATAGTGCAGAATATTCATGCAGCTTATGCAAATGCCTTTTTTGCGCTTGGTAATTTTGAAATTACTGCCGGTCTTCGTGCAGAAAATACCATCAGGGAAACCAAGTTCCGAAGCGTAGGAGCGTCATTTGATGATAATTTTGATCTGATTGAGGTAAACGAACTCGACATTTTACCGTCGATAAATGCAAAGTACATTTTAAATGACCATTCCAATTTTCGGTTTGCAGCCAGCAAAACCCTGACAAGGCCAGTGCTGATCGAAACGTTGCCTACGCCGTACATCAATGCCGATGGAACCTCGGAACGGGGAAAAGCCGACCTTCAGAACAGTGAGAATTTCAATGCCGATCTGAAATTTGAAATTTTTCCGACCAATAAAGAGATGATCGCTGCGACACTTTTTGGGAAATACATCAACAAACCGATTGAGCGCACAATTGAATCCTCTGGCACAGGAAGCGGACAAACGATTACGTACTTCAATAATAAAAACGCGCAACTTCTCGGGATTGAGCTTGAATTTCTGGTGCAGTTGAATCGCTTGGGAAGCACATTCGATCGCTTCTCTTTCGGCTTTAACACGACGCTCATGTACACGAATTCGGAAGTCGACAAGAACAGGCCGGGCTATTTTGACACATTTGAGCAACGCAAATTACAGGGTGCCTCGAACTGGCTGATTAATAGCGATTTGAAATACGAATTTGATTTCTCCAAAACATGGCAAAACTCGGCCACGCTGGTTTATAACGTCTATGGGGAACGAATCTATGCTGTAGGAATAGCTAACCTGGACCATATCTACGAGCGGCCGTTCCACAAGCTTGATTTTGTGTGGACCAGCAGTTTGTCGGGTTCATGGGAACTGAAATTTGCGGTCGACAACATACTCAACCCTACATATCGTAAAGAATTGGGATCTGACAACGCGATCGACATTTATGAGCCGTCGCTGACGCTCGAGGATTATCGGCGAGGTATTGGATACTCACTAAAACTGTCCTATTCCTTTTAATGTGATGCGATAACACAGACTTTACAATGAACTATTGTTTTTGTAATGTTTAAATAATAGTCACATAACGTGCTGTCAAAACCTCAGAATTACATTTGCTCAAACAATCAACAAATAAAATAAAATGAAAAAATTAGTATTAAGCATTGCAGTTTTAAGTTTGATTTTTACCGGTTGCTCAAGTGACGACGACGCTACGGGCGGAACCGTTACTCCTGAAACAGGAGAGATCACCGGCGATATCACAGAAAATAAAATTTACGCATTTGGCGATTACACCTTGAAAGGTATTGTCAGAATCAAATCGGGCAGCACAGTGACTTTTGACGCAGGTTCAACAATTACCGCCGACGTGTCAAATGGCGTCGATGCTATTGTAGTCGAAAATGGCGGAAAACTTATTGTAAACGGTACCGCATCGCAGCCGGTGGTCTTTACTGAAGTTTCGGAGACAGCAGGTTCATGGGGCGGAATTATCATGTACGGAGATGCGCCAATAATGGGAGCCGCCGGTGTTACAACTAAAACATCTGAGGATGGTTTGGCGATGGAATACGGAGGAACTAATCCAACCCATAACGGAGGAACCCTAAGGTTTGCGCGCGTCGAATATGCAGGTAAAAAAATTACCGATGGTACCAGCGAGATGAACGGATTTTCATTCTATTCTGTAGGATCGGGAACAGTGCTTGAAAACCTGGTTTCTTACAAGGGAGCCGATGATGGCTTTGAATTTTACGGCGGTACTGTGAGCGGAAAAAATCTTATTTCCTATGGCAATTTCGATGATTCATTTGATTGGCAGGATGGATGGCAAGGTCAGAATAACACGAACTGGTACGCATATCAAACAGGTACGGGAAATTTTGGGATGGAGATCGAAGCATCGAACAGCGACAATGCCTTCTATCCGGTAATAAGCAATATTACCCTAAGACGTGCTAGTGGAACTCAAACCGAAGGCGGGTCATCGGCAGCAGAATACGACGCTATTCAATTCAAGAAGCAAGGTAATGGGCATTTTTCAAATATAGTTATCTCCGGCTATACCACCGCGGGCGCTACAGCGGTTCGAATCCAGGATTTGCTTACAAATGACAATCAGGTAAATACCGGAAAAATCAAGCTTACAAATGTTCAGATCAATGACGGCACAAGTCCATACGCAGCGGCCGGTACTGATTTTACCGTTAGCTTTGACTCTGCAAACTGGAGTGTGTCGAACGCGGCCACAGGCGCTACGATTATTGGAGGTAACTGGAGCACGATCAACGGAGTAAACCTGCTTCAATAGTAAATTATATAATTTGAGTTTTGGAAGGCCTCCCCCAGCGGGAGGTTTTTTGACATTAATTACATTTGTTAGCATTTCTTTGGCGCGCTTTTTGAAATTTAATTTATAATTTTACCTCAAATTGCACCCAATGACAAAATTCTACTTAATCGCTGCGATACTTTGTTTCTTTTGCCTGCCTCTTTCTGCGCAGGAAAAGTCTTCCGCCGAGCAACTTGGTTTTTACCCTAATCCGGTCAGCCAGGGCAAAATCCACATTACCTCTAAGTCGGCTATGACTAAAGAAATTACGATCTTCGATGTTTTGGGTAAAGAAGTTTTGCAGACAGCGACCAGTACGAAAGAACTCAATGTTTCTTCGCTTTCTCCCGGTGTTTACATAATAAAAATTCGCGAGGGCGAAATCACCGCTACAAGAAAACTGATTATCAGATAATTAAATAGCTCTTGTTCCCTTCTCTATTGTGTTGAAATTAATATTATTTTTACACTGAATATTTCCACCCGTCAATTTTTGTATTTATCTTTGACACTTCAAACAACTAAAAACTAAGTAATGAAAAAACTTTACACTTTATTT
>CAZLWZ010000026.1:0-5759 GCA_964563275.1 uncultured Flavobacterium sp. | reverse complement strand
AAATCAGTTGTGATCTACGACGTAGTTGGAAAGCAGGTGCTTAAAACGACAACAAGCAACGCTGTTAATGTTTCTAATTTAACAGGAGGTGTTTATGTTGTAAAAATTACGGAAGAAGGAAAAACAGCTACGAGAAAATTGGTTATCCGATAACTAAGTTTCACATTATAGTAAGCCTCGAGAGATCGGGGCTTTTTTTATACCTTTCGATGCCTATAAACATGGTAAATTTAATTTAAGTAAGAACCTTGATCCCTACTTCCGACATATTTTCGATCTCAAACAAGAAAGAATTCGAGAAAGCAGCGTTAAAAATTTTTAGATACCAATACGACCACAATCCTGTTTATCGCGAATTCTGTGATTTTTTAAAAGTGACAAAAGCCGACGTTAAGCTAGTCAGCCAAATTCCTTTTTTACCGATTCAATTCTTTAAAAGCCATCGTGTCGTATCCGGAAACTTACCTGTCCAGACTATTTTTACGAGTTCCGGCACTACAGGCGATCGGACAAGTATGCATTCTGTTTGTGACCTGCAGATATACGAACAGAGTTTCCGCCAGGGGTTCTCACGCATATGTGGCAATATTGAAAATTACGCCGTGCTGGCCCTATTGCCATCTTATCTTGAGCGGGAAGGTTCCTCGCTGATTTACATGGTACAGGATTTTATCGCTGCATCAAATCATCCTGACAGCGGTTTCTATCTTTATGAGCTGGATCAGCTAGCCGACAAACTTATTGCACTCGATAATTCCGGGCAGGATGTGCTTCTTATAGGCGTGACCTATGCTTTATTGGATCTGATTCAGGTGAATTCCTTTAACCTACGTAACACCATCATCATGGAAACCGGCGGCATGAAAGGCAGACGTAAGGAGATGATTCGGGAGGAGCTTCATGAAATTCTGTGCCAGGGTTTCGGCGTTTCCGCCATCCATTCGGAATATGGCATGACCGAATTGCTCTCGCAGGCCTATTCCACCGGAGAGGGGATTTTTGAATGCCCGCCATGGATGCAGGTTCAGATCCGCGATACCGAGGATGCGCTTATGCCACTTGCAAATAACCAAACCGGCGGCATCAACGTCATCGACCTGGCAAATCTACATTCGTGCTCTTTTATCGCAACACAGGATCTGGGTAAAGTATATGATGACGGCACCTTCGAAGTACTTGGCCGCTTCGACAACAGTGATATTCGCGGATGTAATCTAATGGTCCTCTAAATAGCAGCTATCGAAGCACTCTTACAATGAAGTAATTCTTCTTGCCTCGTTGCAAAAGCACATATTCACTGTTGATTAAATGCTCTTGCGTCAATACAAACTGGTCTGACACCTTTTCCCGATTAACCGATACCGAATTTTCAGCTAATGCCCTTCGTGCCTCCCCGTTCGAGTTTATAAACCCGGTCTTCTCGTTCAGCAGCGACACAATGTCAATTCCCGATAAAACATCTTCAGCCGAAACCTCAGCTTGTGGGACTCCGTCAAAGATTTCGAGGAAAGTAGCAGAATCGAGCGCTTGTATGTCGGCAGCCGTTGATTGCCCAAATAAAATTGCCGATGCTTTAACCGCTTTGTTAAACTCCGTTCGTCCGTGTACGAAAATCGTAACTTCCTCTGCAAGCTTTTTCTGCAAAATGCGAAGGTGCGGCGCCTGCTGATGTTCGTTTATCAAACCTTCTATCTGCGGCAGGTCGAGAAATGTAAATATTTTTATATATTTTTCGGCATCGGCATCAGACGAATTCAGCCAGAATTGATAAAATTTGTAAACTGATGTTTTATCAGAATCAAGCCAAATATTACCACCCTCACTCTTTCCGAACTTTGAGCCGTCGGCCTTTGTAATTAACGGTGTTGTAAGCGCATACGCTTTGGCCGAATCATCTCCCACATTCATCCTGCGCACGAGTTCGGTTCCCGTAGTAATGTTCCCCCATTGGTCTGAACCGCCCATCTGAAGAACGCAATTGTACTCTTTGTGCAGATGATAAAAATCGTAACCCTGAATAAGCTGGTACGTAAACTCGGTAAACGACATCCCTTCGCCTATTTCGCCTGTCAATCGTTTTTTGACAGAATCTTTTGCCATCATATAATTTACGGTGATGCGTTTGCCTACGTCACGCGCAAAGTCGATAAAAGAAAACTCTTTCATCCAGTCGTAATTATTGACCATAATTGCCGACGACCCCGCCTGGTCAAATTCGATAAAACGCGACAGGACCCGCTTGATTCCGGCAACGTTCTTTGCCAGCGCTTCTTCGTTCAGCAAGTTCCGTTCATCAGATTTTCCCGAAGGGTCGCCGATCATCCCAGTGGCACCGCCGACCAAAGCAATAGGACGATGCCCAAAACGCTTTAAGTGGACAAGTAAAATTATCTGAACCAGACTTCCAATATGTAGCGAATCAGCCGTCGGATCAAAACCTATATATGCCGTTGTAGGTCCGCTTAATAGTTGTTCCTCGGTGCCGGGCATGCTGTCATGATAAAGACCCCGCCATTTTAATTCGTTAACGATATTTTCCATTTTGAATATTTGTGCAAAGATAGCAATTCCGATGTATGCGTTAAGAGGCCCACGCACTTTTTGGCAGTCCTGGCACCGGAGCAGCACAAGCAAAATTCCTATATTTGCGTAATGATACTTCTCACAGGAGCAACCGGTTTGGTAGGAGCGCACGCAGCGTTGTTTCTTTTGCAAAAAGGCGAAAGCGTACGTGCGATTTTCAGGACGGGCGAATCAATGCATAAAACGCGCGCGTTATTTAAGTTATACGAGCATGACGAACTATTCGAACAAATCGATTGGATTTGCGCCGACGTTTTAGATATTCCTGCCCTGGAAACTGCCTATAAAAACGTACGGGAAGTATGGCATTGCGCAGCATTAATTTCGTTTGATCGCAATGACGAGGAAAAGATGCGAAAAATAAATATCGAAGGAACAGCGAACCTTGTGAACCTGGCTGTGGAGTTTAAAATAAACAAGTTCTGCTTCGTCAGTTCGATTGCGGCACTTGGGCAGCCAAAGAAACCCAACGATATTGTTGACGAGGAACTTGAATGGAACCCGGAACAAAATCATAGCGACTATGCGATCTCGAAACACGGCGCCGAAATGGAAGTGTGGCGCGGACAACAGGAAGGACTGCAGACGGTCATTGTCAATCCGGGTGTCATACTTGGTCCGGGGTTTTGGAACCAGGGAAGTGGCGCCATCTTCTCGGCCATAGCCGACGATCTGCCGTTTTACACTAAAGGTTCTACAGGATTTGTAGCCGTGACCGATCTAGTCGAAATTATGTACAAACTGATGAGAAGCGATATTAACGGCCAGCGTTACGCTATTGTTGCCGAAAATATAATATTCCGTGATTTGTCATTTATGATTGCCGATGCACTTAATGTCAAGCGGCCGTCTATTCATGCCAAACCGTGGATGACGGAAATAAGTTGGATGATCGATTATTTACTATCGAAGCTCATCGGTAAAAAGCGCAAGCTCTACCGCGATACTGCCAGGTCGTTGCATAGCCGGACATCCTATTCCAGCCAAAAAATCAAAAGCACACTTGATTTTAAATTTACAGATATAAAGACATTCGTTAATCAGGTAACGGCAGTGCAGCAAAAGCGGACCATTACCTAATAATACCTTCTGAAGGCTGGCTGTCGATGGCTTCAGGGATTTCGAGATTGCCGGAAGCTTTCTTCAGAAGCGTGTCAACTTTAGCCTTGTTGCTCTCAATACGCTGGCTCACTTCATCATACATCTCCTTATACCTGGCTATGTCGGCAGCATAATATTTGTTGCTCTGCACAAATTGCACACTGTCAATATCATATTTTTTGTAGATGAATTCCGTAGGCGTTATATTATGGCTTTCAAGCGCAAGCGGATTATGCGATCGGATGGCATCAACAAGCGCAAGATCATAAAGAATATCCACCATCGTGTTTTGATCAAGTAGGTTGTCAGGTTTTTCAGGACCCGGTTTACAACCGATGATCAGCAGTAAAGCAGCAGCACAAAGAAATTTCATAAACTATTTTTATCTGTTGAACGTCAACCGTTTTCCACACCTAACATCTTTAACTTTAAAATTAGTGTATATAAGATTACCATTTACAAGTGTGTGGGTGACGCGAGATTTGAAAGTAAAACCTTGAAACGGAGACCATCCGCATTTTGATAAGATATTCTCTTTTTTGACACTCCAGGGAAGGCCCGCGTTTACAATCACCAAATCTGCAAAATAACCAGGCTTAATAAAACCGCGGTTTTCAATCTTGAAAATCTTCGCGGGGTTATGTGACATCTTTTCGACAATTTTCTCAATTGATATCATTCCCTGATGGTATTTCTCGAACATGGCAACTAACGCGTGTTGCACCAGAGGACCACCCGACGGTGCCTCAAGATACGGCTGCTTTTTTTCTTCAAGAGTGTGTGGCGCGTGGTCGGTTGCAATTACGTCGATGCGGCCGTCGTTCAACGCTTCCCACAACGCTGATCTGTCGGCATCTGTTTTGACAGCCGGATTCCATTTAATCAGGTTTCCTTTTTTATCGTAATCGGCGTTTGTGAACCACAAATGGTGTACACAGACTTCGGCGGTGATTTGCTTTTGCTCAACAGGGATTCTGTTGGTCAGCAACTCCATTTCCCGTGCGGTCGACAGATGAAACACATGCAGGCGTGCACCGGTTTTTTTTGCCAATGCTATCGCTTTAGACGACGATATATAACAGGCTTCAGCGCTTCGAATCAGATGGTGCACCTGTACCGGCACATCATCGCCGTATTCCTTTTTATATTTTTGTAAATTGTCCTTAATCGTCTGTTCATCTTCACAATGAACTGCGATGAGCATCTTTGTGCCGGCAAATATCTTTTCCAGCACAGCCTCGCTGTCAACCAGCATATTTCCTGTTGATGAGCCTAGAAAAATTTTTATTCCCGCCACATTTTTAGGATCGGTCGCGAGAACCTCGTTGAGATTGTCATTCGTTGCGCCCATCATAAATGAATAATTTGCGAACGAGTTTTCAGAGGCTATCCGGTACTTTTCTTCAAGTATTTCCTGCGTGACCGCATTTGGGATCGTGTTTGGCTGTTCAATAAACGATGTTATCCCGCCGGCTACTGCAGCTTTCGATTCCGATGCGATATCGCCTTTGTGCGTGAGCCCTGGCTCCCGAAAATGCACCTGATCGTCAATAACACCGGGAAGCAGATAATTTCCTTCGGCGTCTATGACTTTAGTTGACGAAGATTTAGCGCTGATGCTTTCCGCAATCTCTACTATATATTCGTTTTCTATAAGTACGTCGCCTTCAAATATCGACCCTTCGTTCACAATTTTGGCATTCTTAATTAAAACCCTTTCCATAATCATTTTCGTTCTTCAAGGAATTTTTTTATCAGGCTATAGTCGGTTAAGCAAATGTCGGATCCGCAAAGAGATTACCCCGAATACCGCTTCGGTAATAATGGCATTGCTCATTTTCGACTGGCCCTTTGTGCGGTCCGTGAATATAATAGGCACTTCTGCAATCTTGTAATTCTTGGCGTATGCACGGTACTTCATTTCGATCTGGAAAGCATACCCGATAAACCGGATCTTATCGATGTTGATTTTCTCGAGTACATTCCTGCGATAGCACATAAATCCGGCTGTGGCATCGTGCACCTTCATTCCGGTGATGATTTTTACATATACCGATGCGAAGTACGACATAAGC
>CAZLWZ010000025.1:0-10803 GCA_964563275.1 uncultured Flavobacterium sp. | reverse complement strand
CAAATTTCGGACCGGGTGCCGGATTACCGTTTGGAAGGTACAGGCAGCAGATCAAAATGTTGTTAACCATAGCTTCGATGTATCGGCTTTGGATATCTTCAGGGTCTCCGGGCAGGTTCCGCGTTACTTCCTTTAATTCATAACCTTTAGCGAGGATCGCAACCCCGTTCCATCTACTCTGCCCGTGCCAGATCGCGTCGTAACCCGCCGCATTGATTTCATCGATCGGAAATTTTTCATCGGGCGCCTTTAATTCCTGTAGGCAAACCACATCGGGTTGATATTCTTTCAGCCACCGTAGCAATACCGGTAGCCTTCCATTTACGCCATTGACATTATATGTTGCTATCTTCATTTTACTATTTTTGCTTTAAGTTATGAATTTTTCCGATGCATTGTCGGTGTCTTCCGTCTCCTTTTGATAAATTTACCTGGTTTAAATTATATTCATATGAAAAATATATTGATTATACTGTTTCTGAGTTTATCGATGTCCTGCATCGCGCAAAATTACTCAACACTGATACAGCAAGCCGATGAAAATTACGATGCCAAAAACTTCAGAAAGTCCTTTTCATTGTACAGACAGGCACTGCAGCAACAGTCGACAGTTCCTGCTCATTTGTACAATGGCGCATGCACCGCTGCCCTTGCCGGTGATCAAAAGCAGGCACTTGAATGGTTAGAATTAGCTATTGACAAGGGTTGGACAGATATCACTCATCTCAAATCCGACAGCGACCTTGCATCGCTGCATCAGCATAAGGAGTGGGCGCGCCTTATCGCCAAACTTCAGAAAAACGTTGATGCTGCTGAAGCAAAATATGACAAGCCACTAAAGCAGGAATTGGAAGCATTATATGATGCAGATCAGAAAATACGGCATGAATACATAGAGGCACGGAAAAAATTTGGTTTTGATCATAAAATCGTCGACAGCCTCGGCCGCGAAATGAACAGGATTGACAGCATCAATCACAAGAAGATCGTACGGATCCTGGATAGCAAAGGCTGGGTAGGCAGTGACGTGGTTGGCAATAAAGCAAACCAGGCGCTGTTTCTGGTGGTTCAGCACGCTGATCTGGAGATGCAGAAAAAGTATTTGCCGATAATGCGTGAAGCAGTTCAAAAGGGCAATGCCAATGCCTCGTCTCTGGCGCTGCTGGAGGACAGGATCGCACTGCGTGAAGGCCGCAAACAAATATACGGCAGCCAGGTGGGCCGGATTCCTGAAACCACTGAACATTATGTACTCCCTTTACAGGATCCCGAAAACGTCGACGAACGCCGGGCAACTGTCGGGTTGGGCCCTTTATCCGAGTACCTGCAGAATTGGGAACTGACATGGGATGTTAACGAATACAAAAGAAAACTTCCATATTACGAGGAAATCAGCTCGAAGAAAAATTAACTGCGTGCGAAGCGAACCGCATTTCATCGTTGGCAGGAAAACCAAAAGAATGTAATCTTATAATATTGCCCGTATATTGACATATATTTCCGTGTCACTATGCGTTCTTATATAGGGAATCGGGTTCTTTCAGTCAAAGGATAAACCATTGGCTATTTCAGCGGCTGTTCTAAGTATGCTAATTTCCAGATATGGGGATACGGGTTATCAGCGCATCGTTGAAGGCTGCTTTGTCTGGAATGGTTCTGGCGCTGGCGGTCATGGTTTCGCTTCATCAGCAAACCCCGGATGTTGCTTACTCGTAATGCTCGGGGTGCTTTTTGCGGTCGACAGCAAGTGAATATAAAATCCCTCCCAGTAGTGACACGGCGATGACACTCAGCGATACCCATTCCGGAAATTTATAGTGGTGTACGAGTAACATCTTGACACCTACAAAAGTCAGTATAACGATCAGACTGTACTCAAGATAACTGAACCGTTCGAGCATATTGGCAAGAAAAAAGTACATTGACCTTAGCCCCAAAATGGCAAAAATATTCGAACTAAAAACCAGGAACGGGTCGGAAGTAATGGCTAAAATCGCCGGCACACTGTCGAGCGCGAACAGCAGGTCCATCACCTCAATAACAATCAGGGCTACAAAAAGCGGTGTAGCAGCACGTACATGACGTTTTTTTACAAAAAATTGTTCGCCCTCGATCGTATGCGTAATCGGCATTACTTTGCGCAACATCCGGTAAACGAACGACTTTTTAGGGTTATAATCTTCTTCATTTCCTTTAAAAATCATTTTAATAGCCGTGAATAAAAGAAATGCGCCAAAAATGTAAGTCATCCAGCTGAACTTGTTAAGCAGGATCACCCCGAAGAATATCATCAGGCCACGGAAAAATACAGCGCCCAGGATACCCCAGAACAATACGCGGTGCTGGTAAATAGGCGGAATCTTAAAAGATGCAAAGATGACTGCAATGACAAATATGTTATCAACACTTAATGAAAGTTCGATCAGGTAGCCCGTGATGTATTTAATCGAGGCCTCGGTTGGCGTCAGTGCATCGGGATTCGCAATATAATCAGTGGTATAGAGCCAATGAACGACGAGGGAAAAAAGCAGCGACATCGATACCCAGATGCCGGTCCAGATACCGGCTTCTTTAGAACTGATCACATGTGCGGTTCTGTTGAAAACACCCAAATCAAGGGCAAGGAAAATCAGGATGGCAGAAAGGAACAGTATCCAAACAATCATAGGTGAATTTTTATGTAAATATAGTGCACTTTTTTAAAATGCAGCACCGACAGGATGTAGCTTTTGAGATCAAGACTACAACATTTTTACCCTGCAGGCATAACTTGATAACCGATTGGCTTAAACGAATAATTATTTGACATTTCGGCCGAGCACGCGGTCAGACCAACGATAAGATCCATGGCAGCTTCGATAACAATAAAATCCCCTGCTTTACTTTTAGGCGGAAGGACCTCGACCCTGCCATCGGTCTCGCCCACGGCAACGTTCATAAACACGTTGAAAGTCGGACCGATATCATCGGGAGAGAAACCGTATTCAGACATAGCTTCACATAGATTCCCGAAGCAGCCCTGATGCGGTTCTTTATGACCGTAGATAATCCGGAAAGTGTCCCGGCTGCACGGGGTGAGCAGAAAATCGTGCCGGCCTACCGTATCTTCTATTATATGGAACATTATGTTGCTCCTGTTTGAGTAAAACGGGTGCCCTTTTGTGAGGAAAATGGTTTCGGCGTAATCGATGGTGCGACCTGGGGATAAATATTCTTTTCGGTCTTCGCTGTTATAGCAAATCAGATCCGAGACCTGTTCGCCCTCGATATCCACAATCTTGAGGCGTTGGCCTTTAAGTAATTTAAACGAAGTTCCGCTACGCGGATTGATGATGTTCAGTTGTTCCATTTTGAATTTGTAACGGGCATTTCCACTCGGCTGGAAGTTGTTGCCCCGTGTATTGATAAACTTCCGATGCCGCTCCAAAATCCTGAAGCATCGGATTTATATTTCCATCAAGTTCAATATCTTTTTTCCTGATGATGTTTTTCATTTTCTCGTATTGTCCGTTGGCGCGCAACTGCTCGAACTGCTGATGCGGGTTGAAGACGATCGCCGGATACTTAAAGCGGCGCGACGACCTGCTGCTTGCAGGATGCATCCCTACTATAAAGAACGCCTCACCTTTCAAACTAAAACTAAAATTTTCCGAATCGGGATCATCAGAAACCCGCGGGTCATAACCATGATTCTGCGCGTCCAGGTCGTGTAACGCCTGAAGCCTCTGCCAAAAAAGGTTGGCGTAGGTTTTTTCGCTGTGGATGCTTGGCTGTGCAAACAAAACAGCGGCACTATGAAATATAGTATCTGATTCGCGGTACTCGTCGATGAAGCTCGAAATGAAATCAAGAATTTGTTTATCGTGACTGGGGCACGCGAGATGTGGCGCTATAAAAATTTTTTGTTGCTCTTTGGCCAGTGCTGCTTTTGCGGCGACGCAAGGAAAGCTGGTATTTTGAATGTGCGCTAGCCATTCTTTTTTGATATGTGACAGGTTCATATGTTCAGAATCAATTCCCAGGCGCAGAATCGCCAGAAGTGGGAGATGCTATACAAACATATCGATATAAAAACAGCGCGGCCTTATACCATTTCTCGGAATAATTATATAATTTCACGTGTAGCAGCTTTTTGCATAAATAATTACTATGGACAACATAAATACCACCAACATCACAGAAACTCCTGAAGAAGAGACCAAGCTGCAGAATGCGCTGCATGAAACAGAAAATACCGACACCGAGCTATTAAAGGCACGGTTCTATAGCGGTTCGCTGGGGTTAATGACCGTTATCTTTATAGGTTTGGGAGTCCTGGCGTTGCTGATCTCGCGGGAGTACATCTCTGTTCCCGACAATTATGAAACCACCGTGCAAAAATCCATTTATGCAGCCTTACTTATACTGCTGGTACTGATCATCTCAAAAATCTTAAAGAAGATCGTCGGCCGCAAAGTGACCGACAAAACGACCGTATATAATTTTGGGCAGGTGATAAATTTGTTGGCACTGCTGTTGATCCTGTTGATTTCCCTCTCCTTTTTATTTGCCAACTGGTACGCAGCAATGGTGTCTTTTGGCGTGGTTTCGCTGATACTTGGTCTGGCGCTTCAAAATCCGATTTCGAGTTTTTTTGGATGGCTTTATATTCTACTTCGGAAACCCTACGAGGTTGGTGACCGGATAAAGATCGGGAACGCTTTTGGCGATGTGATCCGGGTGAGCTATATCGACACGACACTCTGGGAATGTAAAGGTGAATACCTCACTGGCGACCATCCCAGCGGGCGAATTATAAAATTTGCAAATTCGAAAGTCTTCAGTGAATACGTCTTCAATTACTCATGGCCGTTGTTCCCGTACATCTGGAACGAGTTGCGGATCCTGGTCGCCCACGACAGCGATCTGAAATTCGTCTCCGAAACGATGCAGCGAATTACCGAAGCTGAGCTTGGTGAATCGATGGTGAGACGGATAAAACGTTATAAAGATATTTTATCTCGCACACCTGTCGACGAGCTGCAGGTCGCCGAGCATCCCGGGATATTGTTTCGCGTACATGACAACACGTGGATCGAAGTTTCGGTACGATATCTTGTTCAGCCTAAAAACACAGGCGCAGTACGAAAAGAACTTTTTCTGCAAATTATGCAGGAGCTGCGTAAATCACCTGACAAAGTGCGTTTCCCGCCAAATAAATAGTTTAAGTTTCGCCCAGATTCTCGGCTTCGATTGCACCGTTGCTTTCGAAGAACGTGAGCCATCGCTTAAGGAAACCGACTCGCGGATCATTAGCAAATACATGCAAAAGTTGACGCAGCATTAAAATTAAAGCCTCTTTAACCAGTCGGTCATTTTTGCCATAATCCCAAATCGGAAGTATCGCTTTTTCGAAAATATCCGGCACGGGCAACTGCTTAGTGATTATCCTGATCTTTCCTTGCTCATCCATCAGTGCATCATCGAGAGGGGAATCCAAAATTCGTTTAAAAAGATCGGATAACGCATTAACAACCAAAACGGCAGTGCCTGGATCGTTGATGCCCGGACTTAGTGCTTTGACTGCCACTTCCGTCAGGTGAAAAAAGCCATAGTAAATATTCTTGTCTATTTCCTGCCCGAAATAATAATCCAGTTGTGCCAGTATCTCCTTTTGGGGAATGACTTCACCATAGACTTTCAGTACCGGCATCCCCTGCAAAAGGTGCGTTCCTATCGGATGCAGTAATTCTATAATCAAGTCGTGTTCAGTAGCTATAGCTTGTAATTTTTTACGGAAAAAACCTTGGTAATAGCCGCTTTTGTCGCTATTGATGACATGCCCGCCTTCTCTTGGTGCCATCAGCATCACAGTTCCTTTTTCAGAAAATAACCGGGCAAGTGATGCATGCGCTTTTGACTGCATTTTTTGGATTTGCTGGTCGTACTTAAACGACTGCGTGATATGATGCAAGAAGTATATAAACAGGAAAATGTCGAGAATGGTTAGCAGTAACAGAAAGTAAATACTTACAATAGGTACATCTGACTGATTTTCACCCACATTGGCAAAAATAAATTATAGTATAGACAATAGTGCCGGTATAAACACCCAAAATCGTTTTTTGCTTCCGGTCCCCGATGATATTGTCGAGCATCCTGTTGCTCATATGCGACGCCGACTGCCCCATTACAATCATCACCATGGAGAAACTGAAAACCGTCAGCGAGATTAAACCCGTAGTGATCGTGGATAAAATTGAGTTTGCGGTCCCTGCATCGCTTAGGTTCAGCAATTCCGAGCGGTTAATCTCCTTTCCCAATCCCGATTGGTCCAACTCGAGAAGTAAAACCGCCAGTCCTAAAAACACCACCGACAACACCGCAGGTAAGAAGCCAATGCTGTGATAGGCTTTACTATAAATTTTTCGCACGTAATTCAGTCCTGTCAAAGCGTCATTATTTGGTTTGGTACTAATTTACTGCAGTGGCGGTGAATAAATTTATATAATTTCACCTATTTGAACTCACTTGACAGTTTTTGACGATGTGCGGGACCTATTATTATTAGTACTATTTCACAGGTGCTTTTCATCACAATCTTTACGATCCGCCCCGGCACGTGTTACCGACACCGAAATGGTATCTGAACCTAAGTTCATCTATAAAAATGCTGTGCAACAGCAGGTTATGCCCTAATAACCGTTAAGATTATTATCGCTATCTTTGGGATCGCTCAAAAATCCGGCGACATGCAAAACTGAAAAAATATGACTAAAGCCGAAATTATCGCACGAAACAACATCAACATCACTGGCCGCGGAAAACAAACGATTCTTTTCGCGCACGGCTTCGGATGCGACCAAAACATGTGGCGCTTCATAACACCGGCATTTGAGGAAAATTACAGGCTGGTGCTGTTTGATTATGTCGGCTGCGGCAAATCGGATCTCTCGGCATATAATGAAGAACGATATAGCGTGTTGGATGGTTATGCGATGGATATTATTGAAATTGCCGATGCGCTTGAGCTTGAAAACGTTCTGTTTATTGGTCATTCTGTAAGTTCGATGATAGGCGTACTTGCGTCGATCGAACGCCCGAAACTTTTCAAAAGTATGATTTTCGTTTGCCCATCGCCAAGGTACATGAACGATAACGGTTATGTGGGCGGTTTCGAAAGAGCCGATCTCGAGGGGTTGATGGATGTCATGGACAACAATTTCATCGGCTGGGCCAATTTCTTAGCACAGGTAGTGATGAAGAATCCCGATCAGCCGGAACTCGCTGAAGAACTCGAGAAAAGCTTCTGTTCGATAGATCCAAAAATAACAAGGCGTTTTGCCGAAGTCACTTTCTTTTCTGATAATCGTGAGGATTTACATAAAGTTAAGGTACCCAGCCTGATCCTGCAGTGCTCGGATGACGCGATAGCTCCCGATGAGATCGGTGAGTTTATGGCGCAGCACGTACGCGGCAGCAAACTCAGTAAAATGAAGGCTACAGGGCATTGTCCGCACATGAGCCATCCGGAAGAAACCATTCAGTTAATCAACGAATTTTTATTAGCAGGCTGATGCAAACTGAAGATTGGAAAGATATTTACGACCTCACGCCGTGCTATTTTTTCTCGTTTTCAAATAACGGCCTGATCACGCGCATCAATGCGACACTGCTGCAGCACCTTGGGTATTCTGCCGATGAAGTCATTGGCGTAAAGAAGCTCGAGGACCTGCTGACGGTTGGTAGCCGTATTTTTTTTCAGACGCACTTCTATCCGCTGATAAAAATGCAGGAACGCGCCGATGAGATTTTCCTGTCGTTTAAGTCCAGTACCAACACCGAATTGCCCGTATTGTTGAACGTCGTATTGATCCGCCGTGGCGAAACGTTTGAGATACATTGCGGAGGCATGCAGATTTCACAACGCAACCGCTTCGAAAAAGAACTTTTAGAAGCCAAAAATGTCGCCGAGAAAGCGCTGCTTGAAAACGACGATCTCGTACGGCTAAAAGTACAGTTGGAACTTAATCAGACGCTGCTTGAAAAACAGTTGCAGAATGTAAAGCGGATCAACAACGAACATCATCAGATTGATAAAGTACTCTCGCACGACCTTCAGGAGCCGCTGCGCAAGATCAGCATGTTCTCGAGCATGATTCTGTCGAAAGCCCGGGTCGATGACGATACAAGGGAAAAACTGCAAAGGATTGCCGTTTCGACCGATAAAATCCGAAACCTGATCGACAGCATGCAACGATTTCATCTGCTCGATTATAAGAAACTTACCCTGTCCCCTGTCGATCTTCGGATAATTCTTGAGAAAGCCCGGTTACGCGCTAATTTTTCAGTTGATATAGTTTGTGCGGACAATTTCCCTCCGCTGATGGCTGATGCCGAGCTGCTCAAAAATTTGTTTCAGGAACTGATCAGCAACGCGATAAAATTCCATGATAAACGATCTCCGGATATTGTGGTAACTGCCGATGTGGTCAGGCACAATGTTTTTAGGGAAATCGAGAACCGATATCGCTTTGAAGAGTTCGTCAGGATTTGTTTTACCGATAACGGGACGGGCTTTGAGAATAAATATTCACACCAGATTTTCGACCTGTTTAAAAAGTTGCATCCGAATGATGGCCTGGGCCTGGGTCTGGCTTACTGCAAGAAAATCGTCGAACTGCATGAAGGTTTCATCAGTGTCGACTCCAAAATAAATGAAGGCACTACTTTTAATATTTATTTGCCCTCGAAAGTCCCGCATTTGCCCGGCATCTAGGTTGGGGGAAATGTTCTTTATAATCAGGCCGCTACTTTCTTTGGTGATAATTGATTAACCCTGCCGCAACGACGCAATCTCTCTTTTTAATTCAGTAAACATCGCAGTAACATTGGCGGCGCCAAGATCATCGGGGACGAACTCTTTAGTCGCAATACTGCTGGCATATTCCCAAATTTCCAGAATTTCCGATGCTTTGATTTCAAAAGGCTTATAAAACGAATTATCGGAATGAAGCACCAATTCATTTTTGCCGTTCCGGTTCAGCCTTTTATAAACGATGCCGTGATTGCGCGTTAGTAAAATATAGGTCCTGCCGTCGAGCACATCGCCTAGCTTCTCGACATAGCGCCCCACAATGAACGAACCTTCCTTATGCGGCGGCATCGAATCGCCCTCAACCGGAAAAGCCCTGTATTTTCCGGTTCCAAGAAAAGGCAGCGAAATGTGCTGCAGGTTTTCAATAAATTCGGGATCGCTGTAACCGGTAAGATATCCAGCTTTGGCCGTATGCGGAATCACCTCGATAGTATCGTTGCCCTGCTTGTCTACCGTGATCGGAAGCAGGAGGCGGTTGTCCTCCATCTTCAGCAACGATTCAAACGAAACTTTCGCCAAATCAATCGATAACAACAAATCAATGCTCACATGATAATACTTAGCGAGCCGTTTCAATACCTCAAACGGCGGCTCCGACCGGCCATCTTCATATTTGGCAAGGCGTTCACGCGTAATAATCAGTTCTTCGGCAACGCGTTTTTGGGATAAACCGGTGCGGTTTCTTAAAAGTCTTAAGTTCTCGGAAAAGACAGACATAATGTTAATGGTCTAATTTGTACCAGCAAATATAATTATTAATGGTACATCCTGTACTAATTTTGTAGAAATATTTACGTCATCTATGAGCAAATCAATCGTACACATGGATCTTGATACATTTTTTGTATCGTGCGAAAGGCTTGTCAATAGCCAACTTAACGGTGTGCCCCTGATAATCGGCGGTGGTTCCGATCGCGGTGTCGTGGCGTCGTGCTCGTATGAGGCGAGGGTTTTTGGCGTGCGTTCGGCCATGCCAATGAAAATGGCGCTGCGCCTGTGCCCTGAAGCGCGCGTGATCAAAGGCGATATGGAAATGTATTCGCGGCTCTCGCATGCCGTTACCGAAGTCATCGAAAACAGCGCGCCCGTGATGGAGAAAGCGAGCATCGATGAATTTTACCTCGACATTACCGGCCTTGATAAATTTTTTGGCTGTTACCAATGGACCACCGAGCTCGCTCAATCGGTTACCAAAGAAACCGGGCTTCCTATCAGTTTTGCGTTGTCGGTCAATAAAACCGTATCAAAGATCGCGACAGGCGAGGCCAAACCCGGCAGACTTGAAATCCCTGAACCAATGGTGCGCCCGTTCCTGAACCCGCTGTCGATCCGCAAGATCCCGATGGTGGGCGATGTAACTTTCAGCCTGCTGTCGCGCATCGGCATCCGTACGATACAGACGCTTTCGGAAATGCCGGTCGAAGTGCTCCAGCAGATCATCGGCAAAAACGGCATCGAACTCTGGAAAAAGGCGAACGGCATCGACAACAATCCCGTTGAACCTTACACTGAACGCAAATCGGTTTCAACCGAGCATACGTTCGAACAGGACACCATCGACATTCCAAAACTCAAATCACGCTTGGTGGCCATGGTCGAAAAACTCGCGTTCCAGTTGCGGTCGGAAGAATGGCTCACATCAACGGTGGTGATCAAAATCCGATACAACAATTTCGACACCGAGACCAAACAATGCAAAATTCCGTATACTTCGTGTGATCATATACTGATTAAAGTAGTGAATGAATTATTCGACAAGTTATACCATCGCCGGATGCGCTTGCGACTGATCGGCATCCGTTTCAGCGGACTAGTGCGCGGCACCTATCAGATCAACCTGTTTGACGATACCGTCGAGATGATGTCGCTTTATCAGGCCATCGACCGGATGAAACGCCGCTATGGCTTTGACGCGGTGACACGATGCGCGGGGGCGACGCTTAATG
>CAZLWZ010000024.1:0-10982 GCA_964563275.1 uncultured Flavobacterium sp. | reverse complement strand
AACCAATGCGTTTATGCTTATTATCGGCTTTTTATGTACTTTATCGATGTTTTTCAATTTTTTTTATTGTTTGTTTTCTTTAAATAATTTAGTTTTACCCTTACGTTCTTACATACAATAATCCAAAACTAAATTTTATGTCCCGAATGATCTATGATTATACCAAATCGGTGCTCGAAAGAGTTAGCTTTGATCCGGTACTTTTTATCAAGGAACTTAAGAAAGCGGTAAAGGTTTTGCTGCCGTACGAATTGGAACAGCTTAGGAATTGGCTTTTGTATTTCACGGACCAAAAACCGGAATTAAGACCATGTTTGTACGTAGTCGGACTGGTAACTGCATAATGAAAGGGAGCAAATGGCTCCCTTTATTTTTTCAGCGGACTTACGATTTTAAAGTTCTGATATACTATTGCACCCTTTATTACGCCTGAAATGGTAGCGCGCAACACATCGATAATGTGTATTTTAAGGGCGTCCTTAGGATATACGAGACTTATTTCGCGCGCTGGCTTCGGTTCTTTAAAATGTCTGAGTTTTTCCTGACCTTCGGGCTTAAGATCAAGCGTGTGAAGGTACGGCAGCAATGTTAGTCCCATGCCTTCGTCGGCGAGCTTGATCAGGGTTTCGAAACTTCCGCTTTCGAGCTGGAAGCGCGCATTTTCCGGATGGCCCGCGTTTTTGCATAAATTCAGGATGCCGTCCCTGAAACAGTGGCCGTCCTGCAGCAGCAAAATTTCATCGGCATCCAAATCCTCCATTTCGATTTCCTTCTTTCCTGAAATAGCATGCCCTGCCGGTATGTATGCGACGAAAGGTTCAAAATACAGAACGATTTCCTTTAATTTTTCTTCTTCCAAAGGTGTCGCTGCAATGGCTGCATCAAGATGCCCCGCCTTTAGCCGCATAATAATTTCGTCAGTATTTAACTCTTCAATAATCAATTTTACTTTTGGATACTTCTTTGTGAAATTGCCAAGAAACATCGGTAATAATGTGGGCATGACCGTTGGAATAATGCCTAAACGAAATTCCCCACCGATAAATCCTTTTTGCTGCTCGACTATATCTTTCATGCGTGTGGCTTCAAGTACAATGCTCTTTGCCTGCTCAACAATTTTCTCGCCTATGTCCGTCACCTGAATTGGCTTTTTGCTGCGGTCAAATATAATCGCGTTCAGTTCCTCTTCAACCTTTTGAATCTGCATACTTAATGTTGGCTGCGTTACGAAACTTTTCTCCGCGGCGAGTGTAAAATTGCGATGTTCGGCCACCGCTAAAATATATTGTAATTGAGTGATAGTCATAATAGCTGATTTACGATAAAAATAAGAAAAGTATAAGTTTTAATTATTGCCAGTTCCGACTTTTTTATTTAATTTCAGGTATCATTAAAATCATAATAAAATGCAGACTAATATACTAGGCCTTCCGGTTAAAGAATCCGAAAACATCGTTCATGAACTAAACATTCTGCTGTCCAACTTTCAGGTGTACTACCAAAATCTCCGAGGGATACACTGGAATATCCGCGGCAAGCGCTTTTTTGATTTACATGTTAAATTCGAGGAGCTGTACAATGATGCGCAGGTGAAGATTGACCTGATCGCCGAACGCGTGCTCACTATTGGTGGTACTCCGCTTCATACTTTTGAAGATTTCATGGAAAATAATAAACTTACCATTGGGCGGCATGTATCAAATGACGAAAAGGCAGTTCAGTTGGTAGTCGAGTCGCTTTCGGGATTGTTGCAGATAGAACGCTATATTCTCGGCAAAGCAGATGAGATTAAAGACGAAGGTACCAATGCAATGATGAGTGATTTCATTTCAGAACAGGAAAAGACAATATGGATGATGACCGCGTGGCTTGAAGAGAGTTTGTAGTTTGACCGCGTGCTTCCGGTTGTTAAAATTCGATTAAAAAACTTACATTTTTCTTTTTTTAGAGTGGGTAACCGTTTATTTTTGCAGGCATGAAGTTAGCGGTTAAACTGGTGCTTTTTATGTTCATGGCTTTTCTGGCAACGCCAACTGTCGTGAGCCTGATAGAAAAGAGTGCAGAGACAGCTGCCTTTTTCAGTATGACAGAGGAAGAACTCAGCCATAAGGAGGTCAAGGTCGAAACGAAGGTATCCACTCACGTTCATTTGTTATATTTAACCGATCTCACCTCTGGAATCATCTGCTATGAAAACCTGTCGAAACACGACAACGTTTTTGCCACCATCTTCATTCCGCCTCCCGAACAGGTTTAATACATTTCGACATTTCCGTATCGCATATTCTGCGGTGTGAATTATTGTATTAAACTTATCTTCGTATGACAAAAAAAATAAATCTTTTTGCCAACCTGAAAGCGGATTTTGCTTCAGGATTGGTAGTTTTTCTGGTGGCTTTGCCTTTATGTTTAGGAATTGCGCTCGCATCCGGTGCGCCGCCGCTTTCTGGAATTATTGCAGGTATAGTCGGAGGTATCGTAGTAGGATACCTCAGTAACTCTCATCTTAGCGTATCAGGTCCTGCTGCGGGTCTGACTGCCATCGTTCTTGTGGCTATCACCGATTTTGGCGCTTTCAATGTTTTCTTGACAGCGGTCATGATCGCCGGTATTTTTCAACTCATTCTTGGATTTGTAAAGGCGGGCAGTATCTCAAATTATTTTCCTACAAATGTTATTGAGGGAATGTTGGCGGGTATTGGAATAATCATCATCTTAAAGCAAATCCCACACGCACTTGGATACGATGCTAATTTCGAAGGAAGCGAGTCGTTCGTGCAGAGTGATGGCTCGAATACTTTTTCAACTTTGATTGGAGCAATAGACTACATCCAGCTCGGCTCGGTAATTATAACTATGGTCTCCCTCGCAATTTTAATTTCTTGGGAACGAGTCGGATTTCTTAAAAAATTGAAACTTGTGCCCGGTGCATTAATAGCGGTTGTTTTAGGTGTGCTTATCAACGAAGCGTTCATAGCATCCGGAAGCAGTCTCGCGATATCAGAAGCGCATCTGGTTTCGTTGCCTGTGCCGGAATCCTTAGCCGACTTCAAAAGCATTATATTATTTCCTGATTTCACTGCTCTTGTAAATCCGCAGGTTTGGATCACCGGTGCCACAATAGCGATCGTTGCCTCAGTAGAAACCTTGCTGTGCATTGAAGCTGCCGACAGAATGGATGCGCAGAAGCGTTATACAAATACTAACACCGAACTGAAAGCGCAAGGGGTAGGAAATTTGATCAGCGGATTTCTTGGAGGGCTGCCAATGACGTCGGTGGTGGTTCGTACTTCCGCCAACAACAACGCGGGTGCAAAATCTAAAATGTCCACTATAATCCACGGTTTCATGTTATTGGTAAGCGTCTTGTCGATACCGTTCCTATTAAACCGTATTCCCTTGGCTACTCTGGCGGCGATCCTGCTGCTGGTCGGTTACAAGCTTGCAAAACCTTCGACCGTTAAACGTTTTTGGGAACGGGGAAAATACCAATTTGTGCCGTTTATAGCCACCGTAGTAGGAGTAGTGTTCACTGATTTGCTAAAAGGTGTGCTCTTCGGGATCGTGATAAGTGTAATTTTCATCTTGCGGGGAAATCTGAAGCGTGCATACAACTTTAGAAAAGAGCGATACGAATCTGGTGATATTATTCATATCGATCTTGCGCAGGAAGTTTCGTTCCTGAATAAGGCTGCTATCAAATCAACTCTAAATAACCTGCCCGAAAGTTCAAAAGTTATTATTAATGCTTCCGATACTGTATATATAGCCCATGATATCCTCGATTTAATTAAGGAATTCAAAGCGACGCGCGCAAAGGAGGACAATATTAAAGTGAAACTTAAAGGATTCAAAAAGGCATACGATCTTGAGGACACCGATGAAGCCGCCAACAAAGTCTTTCTGGAAAATCAGCGCGGCCAAAAGCAGCCGGCGCCGTTAGAAACTGAGGCTATATAAGGCAGTCCAAGTACTTTTACCTATTTTTAACCAAAAATCAAAAACAATGAGGGATTTCTATAAACAAATAATCGAAAATAATAAACGCTGGGTCGAATCAATGATTGAAAAAGACCCGAATTTCTTTGCCGACCTGGCACATGGCCAAACCCCGCCGTTGCTCTGGATTGGCTGCTCTGATAGCCGCGTTCCCGCAAATGAAATAATAGGCGCTAAGCCTGGCGAAGTTTTCGTCCATCGTAATATTGCCAATATGGTCATTCATTCAGACATGAACATGCTTAGCGTACTGGATTACGCGGTGAACGTCCTGAAGGTAAAACACGTGATCGTGTGTGGCCATTACGGTTGTGGTGGAGTTAAGGCTGCGATGGGCAGCGATTCTATCGGGATCATTGACAACTGGATTCGGCACATTAAAAATGTTTACCGATTGCACCAGAAGGAACTAAATGCGATCGCAGATGAAGATCAACGCTTCAGGACATTTGTCGAACTTAATGTAAAAGAACAAGTATTCGATCTTGCTAAAACCTCCATTGTTCAGGGCGCGTGGAAGGCGGGCAATGAACTGACGCTGCACGGGTGGGCATATGGTGTTGATTGCGGGCTGGTAAATGATCTGAACGTGAACATAAGTTCAAATAAAGATCTCGACGAAATATATCAACTGAAATTTTAAGCAGATTGTATATAGAGCAAAACCTCCGACAATAAAGTTGGAGGTTTTCTATTTTTATTCAGTGCTGATGTTCTCGTTGAAAGCCGACGGGAGCAACTGAGGAATAAACTTAATCAGTATCGGAAGCAATAAACTTCCACCCGGGAGCAGGAAAATTGTCAATGAGGGTATTGTTTTGCATATCTCCAGCAGCTGCTTTTTAACTTTCTTTTTCTCTTTTTCATTCAGGTCGCGCCGCGTCGATTGCGCCAGCAGTACCATCAGCTCCCTGCTCTGTTGGATTTCTTTGATCAATCGGCTCTTATTTCGTGTTATCAGCACAACCACACTCTGTGTCATCCGGTCATAAAAGTGTTTCACCGGGTTCGAGTATTGAAAATATGGAATGCTGTTTCTGTGTTTCGAGATAAACCGGTCGGTACTGCTGATACTTTCCTTTACCCACGTTTGATCGATTTCAAGTTGCGTCGCCAAATCGTGCAAAAACACCGCTTCAGCCGGTTCTATACTGCAATCGCTCCACATCGCCATTCCTGCCAGATCAAGAAGATAATATTTTTCGAGAGCGCCGGTAAGATAGTCGAGTTGCACTGCGTCAGTTGAACTGATGTTCGCTTTCGAAAATTTACTGTATCTGACGGAGGCCTCGAACAGCCTGATCACCAACGAATCGTGTGCCGACTTCACCGACTTTGTTTTTAGCGCAAGCGAGACAACGCTGATAATGATTTCTTCACTTTTTTTGACGTATTTCTCGGGGATGCTGCCATGAAGTAAATATTTTTTAAAGGCTAAAACATCGACGAACAGCAGCGCATTGGTCACAATATGCGAAAAATTTTTGCTTATAAAATTTTCATTGGTTCGCACCCGCGCATCGATAATCCGTTCCAGATTTACTGCTGCAGAGTTGGCAGGAAGCATTTTGCGAAATAAGTCGAACCCCTTCGGATTCATCTGATTATAAAAAGCTACCGCATCGAATATAAAAGCTGTAATGTTGCTGCTGTGCGTATCGGAATAAACCTGATAAAGCGTATTAAGCAGAGCCACTTTACAAAATTCATCCTGTTGCCAGCCTTTGGTTACAATCGGCTTTACAAGATCAAGTGTAACAATGTGCCCGTAGAGAAAGCCTGTTTCCCGCAGACGCGTATAAAAGTCTGCCGTCGTGTTTGCAGCAGATTCATATGGCTGTTGACTCAGGAGAAATTTATTGATCCAGCCCTGGGCTGACGGATTGATCATTGCGATAAAATATGATGTAAAAATACCTCTTTTTCCGAATGATTAAACGCGTCGCTGTTTTTATTGTATAAGCGCAGTACAGGCAACCCTTCCGCCTGCATCGCCTGATGGCTGCGACACATAATCGTCGGCACCCTCATGGACAACAATGCTTTTACCCAGAATATCTTTGGTAGGATCGCCGCAGCCAATGCACCATTCTTTCGTGGAGAAGGTAATGGTACCTCTTCCGTCAGTATCGGCTGGGAAATTCCCTATGTCGCCTTTATGATAAGATTCGCTTCCCCATTTCCCATGTTTGGTAAATGTCGGGTTCCAGTGCCCACCAGCAGAACTTGCATCCGGCGCCGAACAATCTGATTTCTCGTGAATATGAATCGCGTGGACGCCCGGAGTCAGTCCGTTGATATTCGCGGTCATTGTTACCTCGCCGTTGTTTTCGGTAAATTCCACAGTACCGTTGACATCGCTTCCGCTTTTGGCCTGTAGCTCCAGTACAAGAGTGGTGGCATTATCTTTATCGGAAACTGCCGTCTTGCAACCAACCGCAAATGCGAGCATTCCAATCGAAAGAATGGCTATTTTTTTCATAAATATAATTTTTTGATTCTTTCAAAGGTAGCTATTTGCCTTACCTGCGTCAAGCTGTTAACAAGCCTTTAACGATTTGCGGCTATTCTTTAACAGCAATTTTAATATAGACACGTTCTTCATTTAATAGGCATTTTTCTATATATTTACTTATCAAAACGCTAAACAATGAAACTTTACATTAAATATGATATCAATCTTGCGTGCAGGGTAATTTTGCAGGAGCAATTGGAACAGCTTGGGCTTGAATATGAATTGAAGGAATTAGGCGAGGTAGAAATCCTAAGTCCGATGACGCCGGAAATTCAAAAACAGCTGGATGAATCTTTGGAGCGTTATGGGATTAAAATCGTGAGCAACCACAAAAATACCCTGATTGAAAAAACGAAGGATATCATTATTGAAATGATTTACGAAAAGGAAAAATTACCAAACACAAATATATCGACCTATCTGGCCGATCGCCTGAACCACAGCTACGGCTATATTTCGAATTTATTTTCCGAAGTGACGTACTCATCGATTGAAAACTTCATTATTATTCAAAAGATCGAACGGGCAAAACAATTGATAATAGAAGGAGAATTAACTCTGACCGAGATTTCATATCAGCTTAATTACAGCAGCGTCGCGCACCTTTCGAACCAGTTTAAGAAAACGACAGGTCTTACGCCGACTGCTTTTCAGCGAATAATAAAGAAAAGGGTTAGTGCCCGCTAGATTGCTAATGTAATTTTAACTTATTACTTCAGGGTAAAAACGACACCAGATGGACAAAGAAGTATGTCGGATATTGCTGGCGGATGACGATGAAGACGACAGAATCTTTTTTGCGGATGCCATCGCTGCTTTAAAAATGGAAACCGTTCTTAATGTAGTCAGGGACGGAGCCGAGTTGATTGAATATCTGCAAAACAACCCGCTACCACACATACTATTCCTCGATCTGAATATGCCCTGCAAGACCGGCTTCGACTGTCTGTCGGAAATAAAGAACAATCCGAGACTGCGTAACCTGACCATCGCTATCTATTCGACCTCTGGCTCAGAAGATGATATCGAAAGTACATTTGTTGGCGGTGCCAATATTTATATTCGGAAACCGCAGGATTTTGCAACGCTGAAAAAAGTGTTGGGCGAGGTGCTTAATATCAACTGGCACTATCACAGCAGTGGCCTGAACCGGGACAATTTCCTGTTCAGCATTTAAAATTTAATAAATGAGTTTAGGAAAGTTATTAAAACCTTCAGGATTCTGGGCTGTCGCTTTCGTTATCTCGATATTTATACTTTTTTTTATCGGAAGCATCTCGCTTCGACAAATTCAGGCTTTGTCCGCCTCACAGGATTCTGTCACCCGCTCCCATAAGGTGCGAATAGACCTTGAGCATATGTTTTCGGAACTCAAAGATGCCGAAACAGCACAACGTGGCTTCATTATCACGCGTGATGAGCACTATCTTGAGCCATACAATTATGCGCATGTGCGGATCAATAAGGCGCTTATAGGCATTAAATCACTGACCAAAAACAACCCCAACAGGCAAAAGGAAATTGACCGGCTCACCACCTTAATAAATGAGCGGTTCCGTTTGATGCGCGACAATTTACTGGCAAGCAACCGCATGGCGCCCGAATCGGAAGCATTTAAACGCAAAATGCTTGATGAGAAAAAAGTTATGGATGAGATCAGGGTTTTGGTCGACAACATCATTAAAAAGGAGGCAATAATTCTGGATAAACAGGAAAAGAACCATGGCGACGAAATCTCTATCACGCCGCTCACGTCACTGCTCCTGGTTGTTTTCTCGGTAATAGTCTTTTTATTCTCTTTTTTACGTATCAATCACGATCTGCGGCAGATGAAGAAATTAAACCGTTCGTTACAGTTGATGAACGAAACGTTCACCGATGCCGAACGCATTGGGGAGATCTCTCATTGGCAATTTGATCCTGCCTCACGTAAATTTTGGTTTTCCGATAACAAGTACCGGATTTTAGGTATGGATGTGTTCGAACCCACTCTGGAGAGATTTCTGCAAATAGTGCATCCGTCGGACCGTCGGAAGGTTCGCAATAGCCTCGAAAAGCTCTCCAGGGAGCCGCATTCTATCTATTATCGCATCAGACGTCCTGATAAAAAAGTCCGGTATATACGATCGGTCTCAAAATTGAGTTTGGACAGTGAAGGGAACGAAATTTTGATCGGTGTTGATGCCGATGTCACTGCGCAGCATAAAAATACACTGAAGTTGGAGCGTCGCAACCAGCAACTAAAGAGCAGTAACGACGAACTTTCATCGTTCAACCACATAGTCAGTCACGATTTGCAGGAGCCGCTTCGGAAAATCCAAATGTTCATTTCGCGGATTGATGAGTCGGAGCTCGCAAAGCTCAGCGACAGCACCCGGTCATACATTGCCAGAATCCACAGTTCGGCAAATCGCGCGCAGCGGCTGATCGACGATCTGCTTATCTACTCCCGACTAAGCAGGAATGACAAGAAGCCGGAGCTTTGCGATCTTAATTCCATATTAGAAAATGCTAAAATCGATCTTTCGCAGGTAATTGAGGAGAGCAACGCCCAAATAATAGCAGATGCTCTTCCTACGATCAAAGTTGTATGCCATCAGATTCAGCAGTTGTTCCTTAACCTGCTCAGTAATTCTTTAAAATATAGCAAGGAGCAGGTTCCACCTGTGATAAAAATTTCGTACGGACTCTCCACCGGCTCAAGAATAGCTGAAACTAAACTGCCTGCCGCAAAACAATTTCATGTGCTGACATTTACCGATAACGGGATAGGCTTCGATCAATCGTACTCCGAACGAATATTTGTTCTTTTTCACCGACTGCACGATAAAGAGCAGTATTCCGGCACAGGAATGGGGCTGGCAATCTGCAAGAAAATGGTCCAGAACCACAGTGGCTATATTTTTGCCATGGGCGACCCGGGTGAGGGTGCAGTTTTTAAAGTGATTCTTCCGGCATAACAGCAGGTTTTTCTATTATTTTTTCTTCTTCTTTTAACATTATATGAATATGATGTAACACTTTGTGTAGATGCTGTAACGGCATTTTTTAACAAATGGGCAATCTTTGTAACATCATTAAATTATTAACACAAAAACACGTACTGATGAAGAAAATTATCCCTTTTCAGCGATTTTTATTGGTAATATGCAGCATTGCACTACTTGGTGGTTCTGCGATTTCCTGTAAAAACGAGCCGGATGCTAAAGATGCTGCTGAAGAACAAAACGATGAGCGTTTCGAAGCAGACGCTAAAGAAAACGACGCCGAATTTCTTGTAGATGCCGCTGCACTGGATCTTAAGGAAATTGAACTGGGAAAATTAGCTCAGAAAAGTTCCAACCAGGAGGTTGCCAGCCATGGCTCAATGATGGTTGACGGACATACCAAATCCTTTAACGAGATAAAGATGCTCGCCGAACAAAAGCAAATCGTCGTACCTATGTCTATAAGCCCAGACGAAATAGACGAGTACAAAGATTTGAATGATAAAACAGGAAATGATTTCGATCAGAAATATCTTGAGATAATGGTTGATAAACATGAAAAAGCCATTGATAAATATCAGGACTACGTTAATGAGTCCGAGGATGCAGAGCTTAAGTCGTGGGCTACTAAAAACCTGGCAACACTGCGCACTCATTTAGATCAAACCAAACAGCTTCGTGAGAAACACAGACAAAATAACTAACCTTTATATTAATTTAAATCAAACTATTATGGGAAATCTATTATACACAATCGCTGTAATTTTAATAATCATTTGGGCAATTGGCTTCTTTGGTTATGCAGCAGGCGGCATTATTCATATCCTGCTGGTAATAGCGGTAATTGTAGTCCTGCTCAGAATAATTCAGGGACGACGACCACTTTAAACTTAATTTTTCAATCACTTAAATATTATATATTATGAATAATCAAAAAATGTTATTGGGCTTATTTGCAGGTGTTGCCGTGGGTGCAGCAATGGGAATATTATTCGCACCTGAAAAAGGGAGCGACATTCGCCGAAAGATTTCCACAAAAGGAAACGACTACAAGAATAATTTACGTGACAAATTCGGGAACCTGGTTGACTCAGCTTCCGGAACTGTTGACAGCGTAAAATCAAAAATCAATGAATACACCGGACAGTCTGGTTCAGGCTCCGGAGAGTTTGCCTCAAGCACAAGCGGAAGCAGTGCGGCCGGTAGCAGCAGTTCAGGCGGTGGCAATACAGCCGGAAGCACTGGCGGCGCATCTGGTAGCACCGGACGCAAGTCGCAAGGCGCAGGTTCAGGATCTGCAATGTAATGACAAGCATCACACTCTCGAAGAGCATTGCAAAATCGTGTAACATTACATGAAGATTATATAACAGGATCTGCAGCCGAAAAACCCAATTTTGTATTGTATGATTTAAGGTATGATCCTGATTGCAGCAAGAAAAAATTGCTATTGTTCACGATAAATGTTTGTTTGGTTTTTG
>CAZLWZ010000023.1:0-11485 GCA_964563275.1 uncultured Flavobacterium sp. | reverse complement strand
AATAGCGGCGTTCTTCCGGAAAAATCCCGTGTATAAGGAACTTCTGCCCCCTGGAATCAAATTATAAGTTGGCGGTTGGCGACCGATTTAGTCACCACTGAACACCGCCATATTTAGTTTTTATTTAACGTCAGGATTTGCACTCGAAGTTACTGTAACACGAAAAAATATTATATTTGGTAAATGGGTACCGACACCAACGCAAAAATCCTCGACTTTTTCCAGACCATCGATAAATATTACGGTTGCAAAACTGAAATTACCGAAGGCCTTTACTCGCTTACCGAAGATTTTCAGGCGAGCAACACGACGTGGAACTTATCCGAATTCGTTCTTATCCGGTCGGCATTCCGCAAAAATGGCGAGCGCCTGATGATGGAGGGCGAAAAAATGTACTATGAAATTGCCGCAGGAACACTGGTCGATTTTAAGCAGCCTGCGCGTAACACCTATGAGTTCGTGGAACTGTACGGTATATCGGTCTACCGCATCACAAAAGTGAAATTTCACTCGAAATATTAAGCATTCACCTGGATAAAAAAATCCGGACTTCACTTTTAAATTGTACATTGGCTACTATAAAAGACTTAGTATGAGATACTTTAAAAGATTATTTTGCACGAAATCTCTTGTGTTTGCAACCCTCTTATTCACATTAATTTCTTATTCTCAGAGCCAGCAACTCGAAGACAACGACTGGTATTTAACCCATTTCATCCATGATGGCAGCACTTACGACCCTCCTCCGGGATTCACTGTTGAACTCGACTTTTTTGACGATTTCGGCGTGAAGAGCCTGATGACAATGGTCTGTAATGCAAGTCATGCCAGTCCCGTTGTGTACACAGAAAATTCTTTTTCGTATGAAACTTGCTATACAACACTCGGTTTTTGCCCGAATCCTTCAAATACGTGGTTTGACCAAAACTACCTAAACTTCTTCTGCGGAAATACCGAAAACGACTTGAACTATACAATCAGCGAAGCGGGGGAACTGCTAACGCTTTCGATAACTGATCCCAACAATAATGTAGCAATTTACACCAACACCCTGTTAAAAACAGCGCATTACGAGAATTACGATGCGGCTCTGTATCCTAATCCTACTAGTGACATCCTGCAGTTCAAATCAAAATATCAGATTTCAGGTTGTGTTATCTATAACCTTGCGGGACAAAAAGTGCTGGATATGGAGGTCATGCACGGAAATGACTCAGTGGACATAGCTTCCTTACCATCGGGAGTATATATTGTTGAATTAAATTCAGATAAAACAACGCAATTAGCCAAAGTAGTTAAACTGTAGTTGCACTAAGCGAATGCGACGGTACATCGGCCAACGCTATGCGCATGCTTCCGTCATCGTCTATGCGCGTCAGTAAAACCTCATGCAGCGTATTGATGAGCTCCGGATTCCACGGCATTTTTACACGCACGTAGTTTTCGGTGAATCCGTAAATATAACCTTCGCGGTTTTCGCCTTCGAACAATACCGTTCGTGTCGCACCCAACTGACTTTCATAAAACGCACGCCTTTTTTTTACCGATAACCCGCGCAACATCTTGCTGCGTTTCGCGCGCACGTTCGAAGGAACGACGCCATCCATAAGCGCGGCTTCGGTATTATCGCGCTCTGAATAAGTAAAGACGTGCAGGTACGAAATGTCAAGCTCGTTTAAATAATTATAGGTCTCCAGAAAATGCTGATCGGTTTCACCGGGAAACCCAACAATTACATCGACACCAATGCAAGCGTGCGGCATCACCTGACGAATCTTTTCGACACGTTCGCTATAAACCTCGCGCATGTAACGCCGCTTCATCCTTCTCAGAATATCGTTGCTGCCCGATTGCAGCGGAATGTGAAAATGCGGCACAAACGTCCGGCTCTGCGCCACAAACTCGATTGTCTCGTTCTTCAGTAAATTCGGTTCGATCGATGAAATCCGCAGCCGGTCGATGCCATCAACTTTATCGAGCTCCTGCACCAACTCCAGAAAAGTGTGCTCGTGCTTTTTGTTACCGAACTCACCTTTGCCGTAATCGCCTATATTGACACCCGTCAGCACAATTTCTTTAATATTCTGCTGCGAAATTTCCCGCGCATTCTGAAGTACATTTTGAAGCGCATCGCTTCTCGAAATCCCACGCGCAAGCGGAATCGTGCAATAGGTACATTTATAATCACAGCCATCCTGCACTTTCAAAAACGCACGCGTACGGTCGCCTATCGAGTAACTTCCGACATAAAAATCGGCTTCCGATATCTCGCACGAATGAACCTCGCCCATATCGTTCTTCGACAAATCGTTTATATAATCGGTGATCTTGAATTTTTCAGTCGCGCCCAATACCAGGTCCACTCCGTCTACTGCCGCCAGTTCTTCCGGCTTTAGCTGCGCATAACAGCCTACCGCGGCGACAAACGCTTTATCATTCAGCTTCATCGCTTTTTTGACCACCTGCTTGAACTGCCTGTCCGCGTTATCGGTCACCGAGCAGGTATTAATCACGTAAATATCCGCGACCTGTTCAAAATCGACGCGATCAAAACCTTCATCGGCAAAGTTCCGCGCAATAGTCGATGTTTCCGAAAAATTCAGTTTGCAGCCAAGTGTGTAAAATGCGACTTTCTTCTTTTCCATAGTAATTTTGTGGGCGTTCCCCTTCGGGGCGGGTCTTCCGTTTCAATCTTTTACCGCTTTGCTTCGCAGCGGTTAAAAGGATTTCCACTTCAACCCCTAACGCAACCGGTTAAAAATCAGCTGTATTAATAATGAGGTGCAAATTTACGCAGAAATAATAGCCCCACGTAAAACATAAGGTAATTTTTACCATGTTCTGGCTAAAGGAGTAAAAGCATCAAATTATGGTATATTTGCGACAAGTAAATAAAATGAAGTCAGTAGTCGCACTCCTATTTTTGTTCGCACTCATCTCCTGCCAAGACAAACCGCAGGGAAACGATAATCTGGTTTTTCGATATAACGAAGCCGGAAACATCACCTCGCTTGATCCGGCATTTGCAAAAGTACAGTCGAATATCTGGGCCTGTAACCATTTGTTTAACGGGCTCGTTCAACTCGACGACAGCCTGAACGTGATCCCGGATATTGCCAAATCATGGAATATTTCTGATGACGGCCTCAAATACTCGTTCATCCTTCGCAACAACGTTTATTACCATAAAAGTCCGCTTTTGGGCACCGACAGCACCAGAGCGGTTACCGCCGCTGATTTCGAATATAGCTTTAACCGACTTTTAGATGAACGCATCGCGTCGCCCGGACGATGGATAATGCAAAACGTCAGTGAATTCCGCGCCGTCAATGATTCGATTTTTGAAATAAATTTATTAAAACCATTTCCCGGATTCCTGGGTTTACTGACCATGAAATATGCATCGGTCGTACCGAAGGAAGTCGCATCGGCACCAGGTTATGATTTTCGTTCGCACCCAATCGGCACCGGACCGTTTCAATTTAAATTGTGGGAAGAAAACGTCAAACTGGTGTTGCGTCGCAATCCAGATTATTTCGAAAAAGATCAAAATGGCGTACCACTGCCCTATCTCGAAGCCATTGCGATTACTTTTTTACCCGACAAACAAAGCGGGTTTCTTCAGTTCGTGCAAGGAAAAATCGATTTTATATCGGGACTGGATCCATCGTATAAGGATGAAATTCTGACGCAGCGGGGCGAGCTTCAGCAAAAGTATAGAGACGACGTAAATCTTATCACCGGGCCGTACCTGAACACCGAATACCTCGGTTTCCGCATGGACGGCAGCGACAAATCGATTCTGGATAAACGAATCCGACAGGCACTGAACTATGGCTTCGACCGCCATAAAATGGTGCTATACCTGCGCAACAACATGGGTATTCCGGCAACAAGCGGAATGATTCCGGCGGGAATGCCCGGCTTTTCCAATCTTGAAGGTTATGATTACGACCCGGTGAAAGCGCGGCAGTTGGTCGAAGATTACCGGCGCGATACTGGCCTGACGCCCACAATTATGCTCAGCAGTAACGCGACTTATGCCGACATCAGCGAATTCCTTCAGCGTGAATGGCAGAAATCCGGGCTCGACGTCCAGGTCGATATGAGTCCGCCCTCTACGTTACGCCAGTCAATTTCAACCGGCAAAGTCTCATTTTTTCGTGCGAGCTGGATCGCCGATTACCCTGACGCCGAAAATTACCTGTCGTTGTTTTACAGTAAAAACTTCACGCCGAACGGCCCTAATTACACCCATTTCTCCAATCCCGAGTTCGACCGGCTTTATGAAAAGGCATTTTTAGAAACCGATAATGAAAAAAGATATGAGCTGTATCGGCAAATGGACAAACTAGTAATCGAGGAAGCACCAGTAATACCTTTGTTTTATGACAAGGTCGCACGCTTTACCCGGAAGAATGTCGTGGGCCTTGGCATCAATCCGTTAAATCTGCTAAACCTTAAGCGGGTCAGGAAGCTTGATCAGTAATATGGTTCCTGGGAATCGCCAATCGGCCGGCAAGATACGCCATCGGAATATAGGCCAGAAGTAGATCGGCGACCGTAAACCACAACGGCGACGAAACCATGATTACCATGCTGATGCCGCCAATCAAAAACGCAATTCCAATACCAATGGCGAATCGCATCTTATAGGTTGCAGCTAATTTAGCGGCTACGAAAGCGCCTACGAAGGTTCCTACAGCGTGCGCCAGAAAAGGCATTACGTAATGTTTCGGTTCCATCAGTGCCATTGAGTCCCGAATTCCTTCCGGAGTTGTAAAATCGGTTCCCGCCGGCGACGGAATCGTCTGAATCCCAATATTGACGATAACCGAATTGATGATGCTTCCCAGGACCAGTCCGCCAATGACGGCGCCGATGTTGCGTAAAGTTGTATTCATCTGCTACTGTTTTATGGTATCAATTGTGAATTCTTATTTGTCATCCTTTCGCCATCTTTTAGTCTGTTCAAAAACATTTTCAAGTATCGCTGCTTCCTTCTCATCAAATTCCAGGTTGCGGCGAGACATCACGATCCGCGCAGTTTCGAACGCCTTTTTGGTGATATAGGTAGAAAAGCCTGCTGCACCGCCCCATGAAAAGCTCGGCACGAAATTCCGTGGAAATCCGCTTCCGAAAATATTGGCACTAACGCCCACTACGGTTCCGGTGTTAAACATCGTGTTTATTCCGCATTTACTGTGATCGCCCATCATCAGTCCACAGAACTGGAGCCCGGTTTTCGCAAATCCGCCCTTCTCGTAGCTCCATAGCTTTACTTCCTCATAATTATTCTTCAGGTTCGAGTTATTGCTGTCGGCGCCAATATTGCACCATTCGCCTAAAACCGAGTTTCCGAGGAATCCGTCATGTCCTTTATTCGAATAGCCAAACAACACAGAATTATTTACCTCGCCACCAATCCGCGAATGCGGACCAACAGTCGTGGCACCGTAAACCTTAGCGCCCAATTTTACCTGCGCGTGTTCGCACAGGGCGAACGGCCCACGGATTACTGAACCTTCCATTATCTCAGCATCTTTCCCTATGTAAATTGGTCCGGTTGATGCGTTCAGGGTCACATATTCCAAACGTGCGCCTTCTTCTATGAAAATATCTTCAAGCGAAATGCAGTTAACCGATTTCGGTATCGGTTGCGATGTCCGGTCTTCAGTCAGCAGTTCGAAATCCTCACGGATGGCGGCATCGTTTTTTGAAAAAATATCCCAGGTATGCTCGACCTTTAAACATTCGTCAGTGAATTCAATAGTTTCATAAGAATCAAAGTCCACTTCCTCCTGCGTATCCTGCGTGTAAAACGCAATTATTTCACTGTCTTTCGTAATAGCCTGGTTTGGTTCGAGAATCCTGACCATTTCGGCAAGTACCTCGTTTGGCAGGTAAGCCGAGTTTATCATTACGTTGTGTTCCATTTCCACCATCGGATATTTATCCGACAAGTATTCTTCGGTAAGAGTGGTGGTTGTCGAGCCCAGATATTTTTCCCATTTTTCGCGTATGGTAAGAATCCCGATGCGAATATCGGCAACCGGTCGTGTAAATGTAAATGGTAGTAATGCAGCGCGGACGTCGCCGTCGTATAATATATAGTTCATAAAAATTCAAATGTTAAGGGTATCAAAGTTACAAAGTTTTATACTACGACAGCACAAACAAAAAAGCCCTCCGTTGCGGGAAGGCTTTTCTATAATTTGAACACGAACAAAGATTATTTTGCGTGCTTAGCGTATTTGGTTTTGAATTTGTCAATACGTCCAGCAGTATCGATAAGTTTTGATTTACCTGTGTAAAAAGGGTGGGATGTTCTTGAAATCTCCATTTTCACAACCGGGTATTCAACACCATCATGTACAATTGTTTCTTTTGTGTCGGCAGTAGATTTAGTGATAAACACTTCGTCATTTGACATGTCTTTAAATGCTACCAATCTGTAATTTTCCGGGTGGATTCCTTTTTTCATTGTAAATTTTATTTGTCTTGTTGCTGTTACTCGCTCTGCTGCTTTCCTTTAATTTGAAAAGGTATAAGCTCCTAACAACCTTTTGGTTTAAACTTTAGTATTTTTTAAGTCCGCAAATTTACAACTATTTTTCTATAATCAAATTTTTATATCCTTTTTTTTGTTCGTGTGTCCACATCGTTTTTTAAAGTTGTTAAAAGCGGAATTGTTATATTTGTTGATTAATCTAACCAATCAAAACATGAACCCTATAATCAAGAAGAACGGAATTACGTACGGTGTAATCCTCGGTGTTTTCTCCATTTTACTAACGACCATTATATATGTAGTGGATCTCGAATTATTTACCAGTATGTGGCTGGGCATCATCAGCATTATCATATCCCTTACTATTGGTGTGGTGCTGCTAATGAAAACCAAGAAAGATATGAACGGGATTATATCTTTCAAAGAGGCATTTACGACATACTTCCTGGCGGCCGTTATTGGAAGTACCATGTCGATCCTGTTCCAGATATTACTGTTCAATGTAGTTGATACGGAAGCCAAGAGCGTATTGAACGATATCACGGTTGCTTATACCGTAGAAGTAATGGAGAAATGGGGAACACCTGCATCATCCATAGAGGAAGCAGTTGCCGCGATCCGTGAGACAGATAATTATTCGCCCGTAAATTTACTAAAAGGTTTAGCTTTCGGCTTGGTTTTTAGTGCTATTTTGGGTCTTATTCTCGCTTTAATTTTTAAAAGTAAACCCGCGTACAACGAATAATGAATCTATCCATTGTTATTCCCCTGCTAAATGAAGAAGAGTCTTTACTGGAGCTCCATGACTGGATAACCACTGTGATGCAGGCGAACAATTTCTCGTATGAAATTATTTTTATCGACGACGGCAGTACCGATAATTCGTGGGAAATAATCGAACGGTTGTCGGCACAGAATTCAAATGTAAAGGCGATACATTTCCTGAAAAATTTTGGAAAATCGCAGGCTTTGCACGCTGGATTCGCCAAAGCTAGCGGCGAGGTAATAATAACGATGGATGCTGATCTGCAGGACAACCCGGAGGAAATTCCGGAACTTTACAAGATGATCGTAGAACAACGCTATGATTTGGTGTCAGGCTGGAAGAAAAAGCGTTACGACTCGCTGTTTTCAAAAAACCTGCCTTCAAAACTATTCAATTGGGCTGCAAGGAAAACATCGGGCGTGAAATTAAACGATTTCAACTGCGGATTAAAAGCCTACCGGAACACGGTTGTTAAAAACATTGAAGTCTCGGGCGAGATGCACCGTTACATCCCTGTTCTTGCTAAAAATGCCGGATTCGGTAAAATAGGCGAGAAAATCGTGCGGCATCAGGCGCGGAAATATGGCGAAACGAAATTTGGCATGGAGCGGTTTATCAACGGGTTTCTGGACCTGATCACGATTTGGTTCCTGTCACGCTTCGGGAAAAGACCAATGCATTTATTTGGCGCATTGGGCTCGATAATGTTCCTGATCGGATTCTTCTCCGCTGGATTTATCGGTTTTAATAAATTGTACCGCTTGTATGATGGGCTGCCCACGGTCCTTATTGCCAATAACCCGTGGTTTTATATATCATTGACCACTATGATAATTGGCACGCAGTTATTTCTAGCGGGTTTTCTCGGCGAAATAATTTTACGGGCCCGAAGCCAGCACGACCGGTACAAAATTTCGCAGACCTTAAATTTTTGAGATGATCGTCGGCGCAAAAGAAGACAAAAAACTTTGAATATGCATATAGAAAAAAACATACTCGACGCAGCAAACGAGTGGCTGACACCGGCCTTCGACAGGGAAACGCAACAGGCGGTAATCGAAATGATGACCTCATCGCCAATAGAATTGCAGGAAAGTTTTTATAAAAATCTTGAATTCGGTACCGGCGGAATGCGCGGCATCATGGGGCCGGGCACCAACCGGATCAACAAATATACCCTTGGTAAGAGTACACAGGGCTTGTCTAATTATATAAACCGGATTTTTGGTGACGGGGAAAAATCGGTTGTGATTGCATACGACTGCCGACACAACAGCGACACACTTGCCAAAGTCGTCGCCGATGTTTTTACCGCCAATGGCATTAAAGTATACTTGTTTTCAGACATGCGGCCAACACCCGAACTCTCCTTCGCCGTTCGCTATCTCAACTGCCAGTGTGGCATCGTACTCACCGCGTCGCACAATCCACCCGAATATAACGGCTACAAGGTTTATTGGGAAGACGGAGGCCAATTGGTACCGCCGCAGGATGCTGAAATCATTAACGAAATTGAAAATCTGTCGTACGACCAAATCCAATTTGAGGGGAACGATTCATTGCTGACCTATATTGATGAAGAAATTGACAATGCATTCATACAATCAACGATAGACAATGTTTGTGCGGATATGCCATCGTCGGCACGAGCCGATCTTTCTATAGTTTTCACCTCGCTGCATGGAACTTCAATTAAATTAATGCCTCAGACGCTTGAACGGGCGGGATATACAAATGTTCACATTGTCGGGGAACAAGCTGAACCCAATGGTGATTTCCCGACTGTAGTTTCCCCAAACCCGGAGGAACCGGAAGCCCTGACGATGGCACTTGCACTCGCGGAACAGGTGAATGCCGATATGGTAATTGGTACCGACCCCGACGGCGACAGGCTTGGTGTTGCAGTGCGTGATGACATTGGAAAAATGGTGCTGCTGAACGGAAACCAGTCGATGGTTTTGATGACCCACTTCCTGCTTGAGAAATGGAAAAAAGCCGGAAAGCTGAACGGAAAACAATTTGTGGGATCGACCATAGTTTCCACGCCGATGATGATGGAACTTGCCACAGCTTATGATGTTGAGTGTAAAGTGGGACTAACAGGATTCAAGTGGATCGCAAAGATGATCAAAGATTTTCCTGAACTGGAATTTATAGGTGGTGGTGAAGAGAGCTTCGGATTCATGGTAGGCGATGCCGTACGCGACAAAGATGCCATCGGCGCGACGTTGCTGATGTGTGAAATTGCTGCCTTGGCAAAAATCAGCGGAAAGTCGGTTTACAACCAGCTATTGCAGCTCTACGTCGAACACGGTTTCTATAAAGAGTATCTGGTTTCACTTACGCGCAAAGGAATTGAGGGCGCAGCCGAAATCAGGCAGATGATGAATGACCTTCGGTCAAACCCGCTCAAGGAAATAAACGGACAGCGGGTGGTCATGGTCGAGGATTATCAATCGTCCTCAGCCAGAAATATGTTTACGGGAGAGATTGAGCAGATGAAAATTCCGAAATCGGATGTATTGATTTATTATACTGAGGACGGCGCCAAAATCGCAGCACGGCCCAGCGGCACCGAACCGAAGATCAAATTCTATATCAGCGTCAACGAGCGCCTGGAATCAGTAGAAATGTTTGCGCAAACACAGGCCGTGCTTGACGATAAAATTAAAAACATCCTGCAGGATCTTAATATTATTTAATGAGTTATTTCAAAAAAATACTGCCATTCGCTTTACCTTATAAGCGATACGCGTATTTAAATATTTTCTTCAACGTACTCTATGCATTGTTTAGTACGCTATCATTTATTGCGCTGATCCCGGTATTAAAAGTTATTTTTAACGATAAAAAGGAGATTTTCCAAAAACCCGATTATGACACCGCGGCAAGCCTGAAAGATTATGTCGAAAATTACCTGAATTATTTCCTTACCGATTCCATCGAAAAACACGGCAACTTCACAGTATTGATGTACATGATCCTGGTGATCATCGTGATTTTTCTGTTGAAAAACATGTTCAACTATTGGGCGATGTATTTCAGTACGTTTATGCGCAACGGCATCCTGATGGACATGCGCGACTCTTTGTACCGGAAGATCACTTCGCTGCCTTTGGGATATTACTCCCGGACCACAAAAGGCGACGTGATTTCGCGAACCATTGCCGATGTCAACGAGATCAGCGCTTCTTATTTGTCGATACTTGAGATGGTCGTACGCGAGCCACTCACGATATTGTTTACGTTGGGAGCAATGATTTTCCTGAGCTTTAAACTGACGCTTTTCGTGCTGTTTTTCATTCCGATCTCAGGGTTTATAATTTCGAAAATCGGAAAATCTCTAAAGAAAAATTCGACGATTGTACAGCAGGAACAAGGCAAGATTTTATCGATATTGGAGGAAACATTAGGTGGATTGCGCGTCATCAAATCGTTCACGGCCGAGGACAGGTTCAGAAATTCTTTCAAAACCACCAGCTATAAATTTTTTAATTACTCGAATATCGTACTAAACCGGCAGAACCTCGCCTCGCCAATGAGCGAGTTTTTAGGTATTATGGTCATCGGTATTTTACTGGTCTACGGTGGCTACCTCGTGTTTATTGAGCAACAGATGGAAGCCGGATTCTTCCTTGGTTATATACTGCTCGCCTACAATATTTTAACTCCCGCAAAAGCTATTTCGAAAGCGAGCTACGGACTCAAACGTGGTAACGCGTCGGCAGAACGAGTGCTGGATCTTCTCGAGCAGCATAATCCGATAACCGATAAACCTGATGCAATAAATAAAGAAGATTTTACAAAATCGATCTCTATTGAAAACATTACTTTTAAATATGAGGACGAACCGGTGCTGCGAAATTTTTCGCTAAGCGTTCCAAAGGGGCAAACGGTCGCGCTCGTAGGGCAGTCCGGCAGCGGCAAGAGCACCATTGCAAATTTGCTGACCAGGTTCTATGACGTGCAACAGGGCAGCATCAGTATCGACGGCATCAATATTAAAGACCTGCAGTTACGTTCGCTGCGCGGACTGATGGGACTGGTTACTCAGGATAGTATTTTGTTTAATGACACCATCCGCAACAACGTAGCTTTGGGTAAGCAGGACGCATCGGACCAGGAAATTATTGAAGCGCTGAAAATCGCAAACGCCTATGAATTTGTAGCCAATCTGCCTCTTGGAATTCACACAAATATTGGCGACA
>CAZLWZ010000022.1:0-11605 GCA_964563275.1 uncultured Flavobacterium sp. | reverse complement strand
TGGTTATCAGATGCGTTTTGATCTGAGCGAAGGTTTCCCGATGGTAACGACTAAGAAGTTGCATCTCAAATCAATTATTTATGAGTTGTTGTGGTTTTTGAAAGGAGATACGAATATTAAATACCTGAATGATAACGGCGTCAAAATCTGGGATGACTGGGCCGATGAAGACGGAAATTTGGGTCCGGTGTACGGACATCAATGGCGCAATTGGAACAGCGAGGAAATCGATCAGATCGCCGAGATCATTGAAACATTAAAGACAAATCCAAATAGCCGCCGCATGCTGGTTTCGGCCTGGAACCCATCGGTTTTACCCGATACGTCAAAATCGTTTGCCGAGAATGTCGCCAATGGAAAAGTCGCACTTCCACCCTGTCATGCGTTTTTTCAGTTTTATGTCGCCGATGGAAAACTCTCGTGCCAACTTTATCAACGCAGCGCCGATATATTCTTAGGTGTTCCGTTCAATATCGCGTCGTATGCATTGCTGACGATGATGATCGCTCAGGTTTGCGAGTTAAAACCAGGTGATTTTATCCACACTTTTGGCGACGCACATATCTACAATAATCATATTGAGCAGCTGGAATTACAGTTGTCCCGCGACCCGAAGCCGCTTCCTAAAATGATTTTGAATCCGGCGGTAAAAAATATCCTCGATTTCACTTTTGAAGATTTTACCCTCGAAGGTTATGAGCCGCATCCGCATATAAAAGGCGCGGTCGCAGTTTAAACTGAATACTTTATGATTATACTTATTGCGGCTGCTTCTGAAAATAACGCCCTCGGAAAAGATAACGATTTGATCTGGCATTTGCCGGATGATTTCAAACGTTTTAAGGAAATGACGACCGGCCATCATATCATCATGGGCCGAAAAACATTTGAAAGTTTCCCAAAGCCGTTACCGAACCGGACGCATGTTGTGATCACACGACAACCGGATTACGATCGCGAGGGATGCATCGTGGTGAATAATCTGCAACAAGCCTTTGAAGCCGTTCCAAAAGATCACGATGTTTATGTCATTGGCGGCGGCGAAATCTATTTTCAAAGTCTGCCATTTGCCGATAAGATTGAACTCACGCGCGTACATCACTCCTTTACGGATGCCGATGCATTCTTTCCTGAATTCGGCGATACGGAGTGGGAATTGGTAAAGGAGGAATTTCATCCGGCAGATGATCGCCATAGGTTTGCCTTCACTTATCAGACATTCATCCGCAAATAAAAAACCTTCCGTATCAAATACCACGATGACACAGAAGGTGTTTCAAACTTCAAAAGACATAAGGAATTGCATGCTCCTGCAATTTCTTAAGTTGTAAATATCGGTACCAGACACATGCGGCGCAATCGCTATCATTAGGTATTTTTAATCAAAATCACGTCGCTTAATAATCGTTTTCACAGTTGCCGCCGATTGTATTATATTTGTGGAAATTGAAACTATGCCAAAAAGTGTCACGCCGTATAAAGATTCCGATTTAGGAAAGAAGGAACAGGTTGCAAAAATGTTCGATGCGATTTCGGGAAATTACGACGGATTAAACCGCGTGATCTCATTTGGTATTGATGTCAACTGGCGAAAAAAGGTATTGAAAATTATCTCGGCATCAAATCCTCAGAATATTTTAGATATCGCCACCGGCACCGGTGATCTAGCGATTTTGATGGCGCAAACGAAAGCCTCAAAAATTATCGGTCTGGATATCTCGGTGGGCATGCTTGAAGTTGGAAGGAAAAAAGTCACTGCGAAAAATCTCGCTGATCGAATTGAATTGATCGTAGGTGATTCAGAAGATATGCCGTTTGAAGACAACTCATTCGATGCGATTACGGTTGCCTTTGGTGTGCGAAATTTTGAAAATCTAGAGAAAGGTCTGTCCGAAATATTTCGGGTTTTAAAACCTGGTGGACGTTTCGTCGTGCTTGAAACTTCTAATCCTACGAAAACTCCATATAAGCAAGGTTACCACTTATATACAAAATACCTGCTTCCTCTGATTGGAAAGATTTTCTCAAAGGATGATGCCGCTTACGGATATTTATCGGAGTCGGCTTCCGTTTTTCCTTTTGGCGAAGCGTTTAACAATATTTTGACGAAAACAGGGTTTATAGACGTGAAAGCGATGCCACAAACCTTTGGCGTGGCAACAATTTATTCTGCTTCGAAAAGTTGATATGAAAAAAATCCTTTCGCTATTTACCCTCTTGCTAACTCTGACTGTCCACGCCCAACCCGGGACGGGAATGTTCGGCAGTGAACCGCTTGTCAATTTGGAAAATTTTGATAAGCAGCGCGTTCACTGGGGTTATTTTCTGGGTTTCAACTCGTATGATTTCAAAATCGATTACATCAACAATGCGCCGGACGTTTTGGTAGAAACTACCACTGGTTTTAATGTGGGCCTGGTGGGGAATCTTCGATTGCACGAATATGTTGACTTGCGTTTTGAACCGGGTTTATATTACACGCAGCGAAACCTTACCTTTCCTGGTTTTGAAAATATTCTGGATTCCCAACGCGATGTGAAATCGACGTATATCCATTTTCCGCTTTTGCTTAAGTTTTCGGCATTGCGAACAGGCAACATCCGCCCGTACCTTGTGGGCGGTTTATCAACAACGTTAAACTTGTCAAGTAACTCGAAAACACCTGATGACAATTCGCAGCAGCGATTCCGCGTAAAACCGTGGACCAACAATTACGAAATTGGTTTCGGCATCGATTTGTATTTCGAATATTTCAAATTTTCGCCGTCAATCCGTGGAGTTTTTGGGACAGGTGACGAAATAATTCGCGATAATGATCCCAATAGTCCGTGGACGAGCAACATCGAAAAACTAAGTACCCGCGCGATACTGATTAATTTCACGTTCCATTAACGCCTAAATTCACTCAGCAGAATGGCCGTCGCCGTTGCCACGTTTAAGCTTTCAGTACGCTGAAGTTTCCCGAAACGCGGGATGGTGAGTCGGCTTGTGATAATTCCTTCAATTTCTTTCGATATTCCGTTTGCCTCGTTCCCCAGTACCAAAATTGCTTCTTGCGGAAGTTTTTGCGTATAGATGTTGCTCCCGTCGAGAAAGGTGCCGAAGGCCGGTAATTTTGAAGCAGAAATAAAAGCGGCTAAATTAGTATAAGTGACATTTACGCGCGCAATTGACCCCATGGTTGCCTGAACGACTTTTGGATTATAGATATCGACTGTTTCCGATGAACACACCACTTGCTCCACACCGAACCAGTCACACAATCGCAGAATCGTTCCGAGGTTCCCCGGATCGCGAATATCGTCCAAAGCGACGATCAAACCATTTTCAGACACAGGCTTATCAACCGGAATTTCGAAAACCGCAAGGCAATTATTGGCAGTAGTAAGAGCGCTGATTTTTGTTAGCTCGGCTGGTTGGATAATATCCCTCTTACTTTCCGGCACATCGTCGAACAACGCCTCGGTTTGATATAAATGCTGCAGCACAAAGTCCGATTCCAGAAGTTCGCGGATTACCTTATATCCTTCGGCTAAAAACAATTTATATTCGCGCCTGTACTTTTTTTGACGCAACGATGTTATTAGCTTTATTTGGTTTTTAGTAACCATGGAAATAATGTACTTTTGATTATATATTCCTGAACCCTTGAGAAACCTGCCCGCAAAAATATCATTATTTATTCTAACAGGAATATTTATATTGGCCTGCGATACTACAAAAAGAGTCCCTGACGGACGCCAGCTTCTGGTTGACACCGAAATAAACGTCAATGGTGAACCCGAAAACGAAGACCAGGTGCAAAACCTGCTTTATCAGGAACCAAATAGTGCTATTCTGGGATTCCCGTTGCGACTACACATGTTCAACCTCGCAAAAGCCGATCCCGACTCGTCGTATAAAGCAAAGTTCATCAATAAGCCCGGAAAGTACGAGCGGATGTCGAAACTGCTGTCAAAGAAGCAGGTCGACCGGCTGGGCGAATCATTTTGGTACAGCGGTTTCCATAATTTTCTGAAACGAACGGGTGAAGCTCCGGTAGTCCTCGACTCGGTCAGCACCAAAAAATCACTGACGCGCCTTCGATCGCATTATTTTAATGAAGGCTTTTTCAATGTGAAAACGTCATCGGAAACCGACACCATTGGCGACAAAAAAGCGCAGGTGAAATATAACGTCATCACTGGCGATGCTTTTATACTCGATTCGATTACCCAGACCATCACAACTCCTGTGCTCGACTCGCTGTTCAACGCGCACAAGAATAAAACTTTAATAAAGTCGGGCAACCAATATAAAACATCGGATTTTGAAGCTGAAAAGAACAGGATAACCACGAATTTCAGAAACAACGGAATTTTCCATTTCCAGCAGAATTACGTTCGTTTTATAATTGATACCGTCGATACAGATCACAAAGCACACAGCAATATGGTCATTGACGATTACACATACCGGGAGAACGACTCGACAAAGACCGCACAGTTTAAGATGTTTAAAATTAGCGAGGTTAATATTTTTACCGATGTGCCTTCAGGCAAGTCGCGAAGCGAGATCCGCGACAGCGTTACCTATAACAATTTTAACTTGTACAGCTCAACAGAATTGAAATATAAACCCAAAGCGCTGACAGATGCGGTATTTATTACACGTGGCGGTCTTTTCGCCGATTATAAATCGACTCTGACCTCAAGGTATCTTAGCAATTTGCGCGTTTTTAATTATCCCTCGATCCAGTATATAGTAGATCCGCGCGACTCGACCGGGCAATCCCTGGTAACAAATATTTATCTGTCGCCGCGAAAGAAATACAGTTTTGGAGCGGGACTTGACGTGACGCACTCCAACATTCAGGATTTCGGTATTGCAGCTACTACATCGGTTAGTATCCGCAACATTTTTAACGGCGCCGAAACCCTTGAGATATCCGGACGTGGGAACATTGGCTCATCACGCCAACTCGCCAACCCGAACGATAACTTTTTCAATGTATCGGAATACGGACTCGACACGCGGCTATTGTTTCCGCGGATTCTGATGCCGTTTAACACTGACAGGATCATTCCTAAAAACATGATTCCGTCGACCAGTTTCAATATCGGCTTTGCCAAACAGGAAAACATCGGACTTGACAAGGAGAATTTTACTACATCGCTCACCTACAACTGGACTCCCAAACGCTTTTCGACTGCGCGGTTTGATTTACTTAATGTTCAGTACGTCAAGAACGTAAATATCGCTAACTATTTCAGGGTTTATGGCTCGTCGTATGATGCTTTGAACAACATCGCACAGCAATACCCGTTCGATGCATCGTATTTTGACAACGGGAACCTGCTTCCCGAAACCGGCACAATCGGCGTAATTCAGGATGTTCAGTCGGGTGTTGTTGATGTAGGCGTTAATGACCTTCAAACCATAAACAGTATAGAGGAACGCCGACGCAGGCTCACCGAGAACAATTTGATCATCGCCAGTAGCTATACCTTTTCGAAAACCACCAAAACCGATTTGCAGGACAATACCTTTTTTACCTTCCGGACGAAAATCGAATCGGCCGGTAATGTAGCATCACTGATAGCATCGGCATCAAAACAACTGGAAAACCAAAACGGCAATAATACATTGTTCGAGATCGAATATTCGCAATACATAAAAACCGAATTTGACCTTGTTAAGCATTGGGACCTTCGGCGCAAACGTATCATTGCGATGAGGCTTTTCGCCGGGATTGCAATCCCTTATGGCAATTCGAACAACATTCCGTTTTCCCGAAGTTATTTTGCCGGCGGATCTAACGATAACCGTGCGTGGCGACCTTACGGACTGGGTCCTGGCTCAAGCGGTGCCGTAAACGATTTTAATGAGGCCAACATGAAACTGGCCTTTAGCACCGAATTACGCTTTAATTTGTTTGGTGATTTGCACGGTGCGATTTTTACCGATATAGGGAACATATGGAACGTGCTGGATAATGTGGAAGATGAGCGCTCGACCTTTACCTCATTGGAATCTTTAGAAGACACCGCGATAGGATCAGGGTTTGGGTTGCGGTACGACTTTAACTTTTTCGTGGTCAGACTCGACCTGGGTTTTAAAACGTATAATCCGGCAGAGCAGGCAGGAAACAAGTGGTTCCGCGATTATAATTTCGCGAACTCAGTTTTAAATATAGGTATTAATTACCCGTTCTAACTTTATTAATTATTAATTTTGTAACCTTAACTCAAAAGTGCAACTATGAGCCACAATATTAAACCAGGCGTTGCGACAGGCGACGAAGTACAGCAGATTTTCAGATATGCCAAAGAGAAAGGTTTTGCTCTTCCGGCAGTAAACGTGACAGGATCAAGTTCCATCAATGGTGTGCTTGAAACAGCAGCGAAGCTGAAAGCTCCTGTAATTATCCAGTTTTCAAACGGCGGCGCTGCTTTTAATGCCGGCAAAGGTTTATCAAATGAAGGCGAGCGTGCTGCCATTCTTGGCGGAATCGCGGGCGCAAAACATATACATACTCTGGCTGAAGCATATGGTGCGACAGTAATATTACATACCGACCACTGCGCAAAAAAATTACTACCATGGCTTGACGGGCTTCTGAATGCAAGCGAAGAGCATTTCGAGAAAACTGGCAAACCTTTGTATAGCTCGCACATGATCGACTTATCAGAAGAGCCGATTGAGGAAAATATAGAAATCTGCAAGCAATACCTCGCCCGAATGAGCAAGATGGGCATGACGCTGGAAATCGAGCTTGGAATCACCGGCGGTGAGGAAGACGGTGTCGATAACTCTGATGTCGACAGTTCAAAATTGTACACACAACCCGAAGAGGTCGCTTATGCCTATGAAGAGCTTCTTAAAGTTAGTCCGAGATTTACTATAGCCGCCGCGTTCGGAAACGTGCACGGGGTTTACAAACCAGGAAACGTAAAACTTACGCCTGTGATTTTGAAGAATTCGCAGGAATACGTACAGAAAAAATTCAGCACCGGCCACAATCCAATCGATTTCGTATTCCACGGCGGATCGGGATCGACAGTCGAAGAAATACGCGAGGCTATTGGCTACGGTGTCATCAAAATGAACATCGATACCGATCTTCAATTCGCTTTCACCGAAGGCATCCGTGATTACATGACCAAAAACATCGATTACCTCAAAACTCAGATTGGCAATCCGGATGGTGCCGAGGCGCCGAATAAAAAACATTACGATCCGCGAAAATGGATCCGCGAAGGCGAAGCAACTTTTAACAAGCGACTCGAGCAGGCATTCGCCGATTTAAATAATGTAAATACACTTTAATAAAGTTTAAATTTTAAACTTTTTGTAAACAAAAATATATGGCCTGGTTTAAACGAACTCAGAAAGGGATTACAACCGCAACCGAAGATAAGAAAGATGTGCCAAAGGGGCTCTGGTACAAATCTCCAACGGGAAAGATCATTGACGCCGAGGAACTTGCGCGCAATCTATACGTAAGTCCCGAAGATGATTTTCATGTGCGCATTGGCAGCAAAGAATATTTCGAAATCCTGTTCGACAACAATGAATATGAGGAGTTGGACAAGAACATGACATCAAAGGATCCGCTGGATTTTGTCGATACCAAAAAATATAGTGACCGACTCAAGGAAGCTATGGAGAAAACAAAACTTAAAGACGCTGTTCGTACCGGAGTCGGTAAATCAAAAGGACGTGAATTGGTGGTTTGCTGTATGGATTTCGCTTTTATCGGCGGGTCGATGGGTGCGGTCGTAGGTGAAAAGATTTCACGCGGTATCGACCATTCTATCAAAAACAATATTCCGTTTGTGATGATTTCGAAATCGGGTGGCGCTCGAATGATGGAGGCCGCACACTCGTTGATGCAACTCGCGAAAACATCGGTGAAATTAGCACAATTAGCCGAAGCTAAAATTCCGTACATCTCTCTTTGCACCGACCCAACTACGGGCGGAACCACGGCATCATATGCGATGCTGGGCGACATCAATATTGCCGAACCCGGAGCATTGATTGGCTTTGCCGGGCCGCGTGTGGTGAAAGATACGACAGGTAAAGACTTACCAAAAGGATTTCAGACCTCTGAATTTTTACTTGAGCATGGCTTTCTGGATTTTATTACGCCCCGGAAAGAGCTGAAGAATAAGATCAATCTCTATCTTGATTTGATATTAAATCAACCTGTACGATAAAATTGAATCTATAAAATGCCTTTAAATCGTCTAATTTAAAGGCTTATTTGTTTAATATAATATACGACAAAGCTGAATCATTATTTACAACCGCGTCAGGGATAGCAGCGGCATTGCCGGCCTTTTCTGCCGGCGATACAGCGAATAGCCCGGCGGCGGACGCTGCGGCGAGGCACGAGCAAAGCGTTGACGCGACGCCCAAAAAAATCACATTCCCGATCTGATTGCTTCGACGGGATCGAGTTTTGACGCTGAAATCGCCGGCAGTATCCCCGACACCAATCCTATGAGTGCGGCAAGTGATGTACCAAGAATTATATTGCCGGCACTCAATACAAACTCGAAATCAAGCATTTTCGACATAAAAACGGTGATGCCCCACACTAGTAATAAGCCGATTACACCCCCGATGACCGCTAAGATGACAGCTTCAAATAAAAATTGAAACAATATAAAACGGTTTTTTGCACCAAGTGATTTTTGAATGCCAATCAGGTTTGTCCGCTCTTTAACCGATACAAACATAATGTTCGCAATACCAAAACCGCCTACCAAAAGCGAGAAACCGCTGATGATCCACCCCATCAAATTCATCGTGCCGACGATTCCGTCAATTAGATCAGTAAACCCAGACAATACATTGATAAAGAAATTGTCATCTTCTCCGGGCTTGATCCCGCGATAGCTTCTGAGCTTTTGTGATAGTTCGGCTTTAAAGGCAGCCATATCGACACCCTTCTCCGGCTTTACTAAAATAACCGGCGTCATGAAATCGTTATTGTCGCCGTACAGTCTGCGTACGAAGTTCACAGGCAGAAACGCGGAGCTATCGTTACTGTCGCCAAACATGCCCAATCCCTGCTTTTTCAGAACTCCGATCACCGTCAGCCTCTGCCCGTAAAGTCTCACTTTCTTTTCAAGCGGATCTGCGGCACCGAAAAGGCTCTTCGCAATTTCATACCCCAATACGATCACCGGAGCGCCGGAATTGGCTTCCGACTCGTTATAAAAGCGTCCCGATTCAAAATCAAGTCCCTGAATGTCTATAAATTCGTACGACACGGGAACCAAATTTACGCCGGTAACCACTTCTGCCTCGTGTTTTATCGACTCCTGAGGCACAAATAATTGAAATCCCATCTGGTCGAGGTTATTCATCGAACTCTTCAGGTATTCATATTCGCTATAAGTTACATCGGGAAATTGCTGGCGTTTCCACTGCGGAATATCGGTCGGTCCAAATGAGAACCGCAGCAAATAAATTGTGTTTTTATCGAGTCCGCTTAAATCACTCTTGATTTTGCGGTCAAGTGAATCAACGGCTGCCAAGACCGCAATGATAGAAAAAATTCCGATCGTTACACCAAGTAATGACAATACGGTGCGAAGTTTATTATTCCGCAAGGCATTAATTGCAAACGCAAAACTCTCGCTAAGCAACCTCAGGTAAACCAGCATGAAAAATTATTTAGCGTAAAATTCATATATTTTTCTTCAAAATCCTAATAATTGCAATAAACAACACCAAAGACTGCAACGGTTAAATATGTTAGATGGATTGCTTAAGTTTTTGCTACAAAAAAATTACTTTTGTTCCTTTAACACAACTTCACAAATGAATACTAAAACTATTAAATCGGCTTTGATTTCGGTATTTTCGAAAGACGGTCTGGAGCCAATCGTACGCAAACTTCACGATCAACAGGTCACTTTATATTCGACCGGCGGCACTGAAGAATTTATTAAAAACCTCGGTATTCCGGTAGTACCGGTCGAAGAAGTTACCGATTACCCATCGATCCTTGGCGGCCGTGTAAAGACGCTTCATCCGAAAATATTTGGCGGGATACTGAACCGTCAGGATCATGAAGGCGATGTGCGGCAGATGACCGAGTATGCAATTCCGCAAATCGATCTTGTAATCGTGGACCTTTACCCTTTTGAAAAAACAGTGGCATCAGGTGCAGATGAAGCAGATGTGATCGAAAAAATCGATATCGGCGGAATCTCACTAATCCGGGCTGCAGCAAAAAACTTTAAGGACACCGTTATTATCGCTTCGGTTGACCAGTATGGTGAACTGCTGGAAATTTTAACTACAAAAGGTGAAACAACTATAGAAGATCGGAAACTTTTTGCAGCCAAAGCGTTCCACGTTTCCTCACATTACGATACTGCAATTTTCAATTATTTTAATACCGATGACACTTACCACAAGCACAGTTTCGCCAAAGGCACACCGTTGCGCTATGGCGAGAATCCGCACCAAAAAGGCTATTTCTTTGGCGATTTTGAGGCGATGTTTGATAAGATTCACGGAAAGGAACTGTCATACAACAATCTCCTCGATGTTGACGCGGCGGTAAATCTGATCGGGGAATTCAAAAACGAAGAGCCAACTTTTGCAATTCTAAAACACAATAACGCATGTGGTCTGGCAACGCGCGATACGATGGAAGCTGCTTATCTTGCTGCGCTGGCGGCTGATCCAACTTCCGCATTTGGCGGTGTTTTGATTGCCAATGATACGATTGACATTTCTACCGCACATGAAATCAACAAACTTTTTTGCGAGGTCGTTATTGCACCTGATTACGCAGAAGACGCCATATCTGTTCTCACAGAAAAGAAAAACCGTATTATTTTGCGGCAAAAAGACGTCGAGCTACCTGAAAGTCAGGTTCGTACATGCCTGAACGGTTTACTGGTTCAGGATCGCAACGACGCGACCGATACGAAAGCGCAACTTAAAACCGTTACCACTACTGCTCCTGGCGACGAGGAGATTGAAGATTTGTTGTTTGCGTCCAAGATTTGCAAAAACACAAAATCCAATACCATCGTCCTGGCGAAGAACCGCCAGTTAATCGCATCCGGAACAGGACAAACTTCGCGTGTCGATGCGCTGAAACAGGCAATAGAAAAAGCACGTAATTTCGGCTTTGACTTAACTGGCGCCGTGATGGCAAGCGATGCCTTTTTTCCTTTTCCGGACTGCGTTGAGATCGCCAAAGAAGCAGGTATAACGGCAGTTATACAGCCGGGAGGATCAATCAAAGACGAGCTGAGTATCACCTATTGCAACCAGAACAATGTTGCTATGGTATTTACCGGAACGCGTCATTTTAAACATTAATTTGTTTAACTTTGTCGGCTTAAAAGATTTAACTATTTAAACCCCTGAGATTTTATGGGATTTTTTGATTTCATGACCGAGGATATTGCGATAGACCTTGGTACCGCTAACACGCTGATTATCCACAACGACAAGGTCGTGATCGACAGCCCATCCATCGTTGCACGCGACAGGGTTTCGGGAAAAATCATTGCCGTAGGAAAAGAGGCGAATATGATGCAGGGAAAAACCCATGAAAACATTAAGACCATCCGACCTTTGAAAGACG
>CAZLWZ010000021.1:0-11981 GCA_964563275.1 uncultured Flavobacterium sp. | reverse complement strand
AGATACAGCGGACAGCGGGATAAGCTGCCAAAAAAACTAATCGAAACGGATCGCCTTTACGGGAGATATCTTCGTTATTATATAAGAAGGGATTAAAAGGACCAGCAGGCAGACCGTAACCGTGCCTAAATTCAGAAGCAGTATGAACCACCAGTCAAGATGTACAGGTGCCTCGGTTACGTAATAATTTTCGGGGTTTAATTTAATCACACCGAAATACTGCTGCACCAGCACCATGCCTATCCCAATTAAATTGCCCCACAATAATCCGCGAAGAATCAGGTATGCTGCATTGTAGAGAAAAACTTTCCTGACCGTCCAGTTGTTGGCACCCAATGCTTTTAATATTCCGATCATCTGGGTACGCTCCAGGATCAGGACGAGCAAGGCGACAACCATATTGATGGTAGCAACCGCAATCATCACCACCAGAATCACGATTATATTAAAGTCGAACAACGCAAGCCATTCGAATATATAATAGAATTTTTCGACGATTGTTACCGTGTCTAGTGACTGCGAGGCATCGGCAGCATTGAAAGTGTTGTTGTAGACGTCGTCGCCAACTTCGGATATTTTTGTAAAATCCGACACGAATACTTCGAACGCGCCCACCTCGTCGGGTTTCCATTTGTTTATACGCTGTAAGTGGCGGATATCTCCGATAATGTAGGTAGCATCGAACTCCTGTAAGCCTGAATTGTAAATTCCGGCCACCTCAAAGACACGCAGGTTTGGTTTCTGATTTGCCTCCTCCTTCAGGAAAAAGGTGTTGAACCGATCGCCTGTCTTCAAGTGCAGCCGGTTTGCCAGATACTGCGATATAATCACCTGTTCGTTAAGTGCATTGGCCACATTGGGAAGCGTACCATCGACGAGATATTCCTGAATATAATTCCATCTATAGTCTTTACCAACGCCTTTAAAAACAACACCTTCAAATGCGTTTTCTGTCCGAATGATGCCAGCCTTGCCTGCTACTGCCTGAATATGCGTGACACCTTCAACCGCTGTGAAGCGGGGGTAAAATTCCTGTTTCGTAGATATAGGACGAGTGCTGACCTGCGACTGATTATCGTCATAATTAGTAATAATGATATGGCCGTTGAACGCCGAAACCTTCTCACGAATCTTTTGCTGAAGTCCGATTCCCGTTGCAACAGAGACGATCATCATAATCATACCAATGGCAATCGCCGATATGGCAATTTTTATTATCGGCGCAGAAATGCTACTTTTATGCTCTTTGGCAGTAACTAACCTTCTTGCTATAAAATAAGCTAACTTCAATTGCTATGATTTCTAATTTGTTGCTCAAAAATACAGTTTTATTCCTGTTCCTGACCGGAATCACGTGCGGAAATTCTGCTAAATCCACAACTGAAACAGCGCCGGTTCGTTCTGAATCAGTAGCGTCGGCGCAAGCTCTGATAGGTACGGGAGCTGACAACTATGGCAAATACCTTCCGTTGTTGGCGTCAAAACGTGTCGGAATTGTCACCAACCAAACCGGCATACTAAGCGATGGCACGCATCTGGTTGATTTCCTTCTCAGCAAAAACATCAACATTAGGAACATCTATGCGCCAGAGCACGGCTTCAGAGGCACGGCGGACGCCGGGGAAGCTGTGGTAGACGGGCGCGATGCAAAAACGGGGCTGCCGGTAATTTCCCTTTATGGGAACAACAAAAAACCCTCACCGGAACAACTGGCGGGTATTGATGTTGTGGTTTTTGACCTTCAGGATGTTGGCGCAAGGTTCTATACCTATATCTCATCGTTGCATTATGTTATGGAAGCGTGTGCCGAACAAAATATACCGCTTATCATCTTCGACCGTCCGAATCCCAATGGAGATCTTGTCGATGGGCCGATTCTTGAAATGAAGAACAGTAGTTTTGTAGGGATGCATCCAGTCCCAATTCTGCACGGTATGACCATCGGCGAGTACGGCAGGATGATCAACGGTGAGAAGTGGCTGAAGGATTCGGCGCAATGTGCGCTAACGGTGATTCCCTGTACGAACTATACAAAGACAATGCAGTACCCGCTGCCGGTAAAACCATCGCCCAATTTACCGAATGATCAGGCCATTCGCCTTTACGCCAGCCTTTGCCTGTTTGAAGGAACGAATGTGAGCGTAGGTCGCGGTACTGAAAAGCAATTTCAAATTTACGGATCGCCATTTCTACCTTCATTCGGTTACAACTTTACACCAAAACCAAATGTGGGCGCAAAAGACCCAATGCACAACGGACAAATTTGTTATGGTGAAGACTTAAGCTCCGCAGAACCCGAAGGAGTCGAGTTGAAGTGGCTGATTAAGGCATATAATGCCACATCCGACAAGTCGAAATTCTTTATTCCGTTTTTTACAAAGTTGGCAGGAACGGCTCAATTGCAACAGCAAATAGAGGCCGGAACCACCGAGAAAGACATACGTGAGAGCTGGTCAAAAGGTATTGCGGATTTTAAAAAAATAAGAAAAAATTATGAAATCTACTAATCTTGAATCTGTCAAATATGCGTATTTTAGATAAAAATTGCTATATCATCAACATCTAAAACATACGACATGAAAAAAGCAGAAATGATCCTCGGCTATATGGATCAATTAAAGGCCTTTGTAGAACTTATAAATTCATACGTTGACAAGGGAATTGAAATCCTCCAGCAAGCTAAAGTGTGGATTGACAAAATAATCGATCTGATCCAGAAAGGCGTCGACTATCTGGTAGAGAATATGGGCGGCAGGCCCGACAACCAAATCGGGGACGATTACCTTTTCGTTTAAAAGTAAAACCTTCAACTACGAAGGTTTTTTTATACAGGCATTTTTCGCTTCATCTCTTCAACAATGCGATAGGTCGCGGGGCAAACAGGTATATTTTTTAAAGTGATCGATGCTATCTGCTGAAACTTCTTCCGATCAGTATGTGGAAATTCGCGGCATGCTTTGGGCCGCACGTCATATATCGAACAATAATTTTCGCCATCCAGAAAGCTACAGGGTAAGGTTTGAAGAACATAATCATTATCCTCGTCAATTTTTAGATAACTATCGATAAACTGCTGTGGCTTTTGTCTCAAATGCTTCGAAATGCGTTCTATATCGGCGTTCGTGAACAGCGGACCTGTAGTTTTACAGCAGTTTGCACAAGTCAGACAATCGGTCTTTTGAAATTCCGTCTCATGCAGATCCTGCATCACATAGTCGATGTCTTTCGGAGCTTTCTTTTTCAGTTTATCAAAATACTTTTTGTTTTCGAGATGTTTATCTTTGGCAAGCTTCGGCAAACTCTGTAAAAACTTTTCCACTGTAATGAATTTAATCGGCAAAATTACTCAAACCAGTTCGTTGCACAACCCGCGTTAACATAAAAGATGAAAGACCTGTTCGGCCAAGCCATATTTGATTATCAAACCAATAACTCGCCTCAGGACCTGATTACTGAAACGTCCATTTCTGAACCTGATGAAATGTCGGTTGCTTACTTATTTCGCGACTTTTCGCAGATGCCAAAAATCGAGCAGATTGCTTTGAAGCACGCTTACGGCCGAATTCTGGATGTTGGTTGCGGCGCCGGAAGTCATTCCCTCCATCTTCAAAAAAAAGGTTTTGAGGTTGTTTCAATAGATATTTCACCAAAAGCAATTGAAGCATGCCGTCTGCGCGGAGTCCGCAATGCAATTATTTGCGATGTTATGGCGATGCAAGGTCGGTTCGATACCATACTGCTGATGATGAATGGCACAGGTATTTGTGGAGCGCTTGAACGGCTACCCGGTTTTTTAACGAAAATAAAATCCTTATTAGCACCCGGCGGGCAGGTTTTGATCGATTCCTCGGATATAATTTACATGTACGACGAGGATGACAACGGCCAAAAGTTGCTGCCAACAAATGCGTACTATGGAGAGTTGACGTTCTATGTGCGATATAAAAATCAAGACGAAGAACCCTTTGACTGGCTTTATACCGATTTCCAAACGTTGTATGAAGTAGCGACGCACGTCGGACTGAAATGCGATTTATTGGCCGAAGGCGATCATTTCGATTACCTGGCCCGATTATATTAGGAGCTGTTCCGGCTGTTCGCTGCAATCTCCCTTAAAAAGGGAGGATTTACGCTGCCATCCGGGCTAGGGCTTCAAACTAAAATTGGAAAATGTCAGTAGTTTGTGCAATTTCCTGAACAGCGGCATATAATACATCGAGATCCTGCTGCGAGTTATAGGCGTTGATCGAATACCTTAAAAACACCTGATCACCTAAGGTCATCACAGGGATCTCTATCCTATACTTGCTATATAAAAGTTCTTTTAGCCTCTCCGGTGCCGTCGTTTTTACGGGAATACTTGCCATCTGTCCTAAAAACTCGTCTGTAACGGGACAAAGCGGCTCCGTATTCAGCAAACTGCAAAAATTCCAGTAATTATCTCTGACGATCCTGCGGCATTCCACCGACTTTGATTTCCACTGATTTTGTTTCAGGAAATCAATCGCTGCCGGTACCGTTAGATAAGCCGCCGAATCCCGCGTTCCCTGCTGTTCATGATATGCCAAAAATTGATTTTCTTTCGCCGCTTCGCTTTCATATCCCCAGCTTACTACCAGCGGATCCAAATCCTTCTGAAGTTCACGCCTCACATATAGAAACGAACAACCTTTGGGCGTCAGCATCCACTTGTGCAACGCGCCGGTATAGAAATCGGGTGCGAGGTCGCGAATGCTTAGGGGAAAATGTCCTGGAATATGCGCGCCATCTACAATCGTTATCAGCCCAAGTTCTTTTGCCCGGTCAACAATTTCCTTTACCGGAAAAAGCAAGGCCGTTGCACTAGACATGTGGTTAATAAAAATTACTCTTGTCCTGCTGCTGTAGCCGCTCCAAAATTCGTCCAGAATTTTTTCTTTGGACACAATCGGCAATGATATTTTTTGCCTTACGTACCGCGCTCCGTTTTGTTTGCGGAAAAAACTCCATGTACGATCCATGGCACCGTATTCATGATCCGTCGCAAGAATCTCGTCGCCTTTCGACAGGCGCAGGCTGCGCATTATAGTATTGACAGCAGTGGTAGGATTCGAAGTAAAGAAAAAATCATCCGGAGCACAGTCGATGTATTCGGCGAGCGCAACCTTGGACTTCTGCAGGTACTGTGGCCCGTGGTTGACCATAAATTGGACCGGCTCCTTCTCCAGCATCAATTGCCATTTCTGGTAATCGTCAAAAACAGGTCTTGCACAGGCGCCGAAAGAGCCATGGTTTAAATAAGTAATGTCGGGGTTGAGCAGAAAAGCCTCTTTCATATATATCAAAAAAAATCCCGGAAAAACCGGGACTAAATTTATAACTATTGCATGTATTTCATCATCATTGGCTGCAGGCCTTTGCCCCACTCCTGTGCTGCTGTCATTGTTGCGGCTGTTACGGCTTCTGCCTGGGCAGTGATCTTTTTTCCAACCGGGCTTTCATAAAACTGCAGCATTGCTTTGATATCTTCTTTGGTGTAGTTATCTACGTAGATTTGTACAATCCGATCATAATAGGCCGGCATTGATGCTTCAAACTCTACCAGAAAAGCAGCTTGTTTGTCAGCCGGGATCATCGGTAATATTTGATCTTTGGCTGCCTTCATTTGTGCTGCCGATCCGCTCGCCTCTATTACTTTCATAATATCCTTCCGAAGCGCCTCATCTTGTGCTGATACGAATTGAATTGAAAATACGAGAACAAATGCTAAAATAAGTTTTTTCATGATTTTTTGTTTTAAGGTTCTAAAATACGCTTTTAATTGTTATTTGCGTCCTTCGACGACTATCTGAATTACGGTATGTTAATATATTTGTGAGATTGCAGGCTAAGGCGCCATTTAGGATTTTGTTTTACGTAGTCTATTATCAGAGGCATCATATCATCTTTCCTACTCCATTCGGGCTGCAAAAACAACTGTGCTTTTGGGTTAACCCTTGCCGCTTGTTCTTCTGCAAAGATAAAATCATGTTTATTATAAACAATAACTTTTAATTCGTGAGCATTTGCATAAACACTTTCGGTTGGAAGTTTAGCCTTTTTTGGCGAGAGGCAAATCCAGTCCCATGTGCCTGTAAGTGGATATGCGCCTGAAGTCTCAATGTGTATCCGTAGATTTTGCGCTTTCAAAAGTCGCGTCAAAGCTGTCATATCGTACATCAGCGGTTCGCCTCCCGTGACCACAATCGTATTGGCAAGTTCAGCGGCCTTTTTTGCAATATCTTCAACATGTGTACGTGGATGCAAAGCGGCATCCCAACTTTCTTTTACATCACACCAATGGCACCCAACATCACATCCACCAAGCCTGATAAAATAAGCGGCAGTGCCAGTATGAGCACCTTCTCCTTGAATAGTGTAGAAGTCCTCCATCAACGGCAGCATCACATCATTTTTTACATCCACACACTTTTCTGCGACCATGATTTATTAGTAAGTTGCAAAGGTAAACAAATTCAGAAAAAACTCTTACAAGCCTGTCATCAAATAAAAAACCGGCTACTATGCCGGTTCTTTACCTATTTTAGTTGTTTAAGCGCTCCTGTGGCAAATTCATTTTGAGGATCTAATGCCAACGTTTTATTGAAATATTCCCTTGCTTTTTCAATGTTAGTATTCGCGTAATTCGCACCGATGTTATTATAGGCTTCAATAAACCTAGATTTGTTTGCTGCAACTTCTTCAGGGCCTTTTTTAGTCACAACGTCTATGTATTGTTCGTAATAAAGGGTTTCCATCTCAGTATTTTCGAGCAGACGGTTTGTACGTGCGCGATAAAGGTACACATCCTGTGTGGTTGGCGAGGCAGCGATCACTTTACCGAAAGCCTCGTCGGCTTTTTGAAGGGCGACAGGATCAGGCGTCTCAACGTCACGCGCTGTGTTGGCAAAGTAAATTGAGTTACCTAAATAGAAATTGTCCAGCAAGTGATTCTGAGAATTAGGATTGGTAACAGCAATTTCATACACTGCGGCTGCTTCTTTAAACTTTTTCTCTTCGTACAATTTCCTCCCCAACTCGCTTAAATCATTGGTCATTTCGACATCCATTTCAACTGCTTTACGAATGTCGGCCAATCCGCTTTGGAACAGGTTGCTATTAGTTTCACCGCCATCTGCAGGTTCTGCTTTACGTAGTTTCGCCAAACCGAGATAAATATAATCACGTGCAATTACTTTATTAGTGGGATCTGCGATAAAATCCTGCAACGACTGTATTGCGACATCAGTATTGCCATTCTCATACGCCGAGTACCCCAGATAACGGAGAATCCGCGGGTTCACCCTATCAAGCTGCCGCATTTTTTCAGCTTCTGCTTCAAGTGCTTTGTAATCTTTTGCAAGGATCAGAAAATCGGCATGACGCATTCGGCTGGTCAGAGAGTAATCGGTAAGGCTCATATATTTCTCGTAATGTGCTAAGGCCGTTTTTATGTTCTTGTCATAATTACGGTTATCACTAATGGCCCATAAATAATAGGTCTCGGCCAACTCACGGTATACCGGCCCATAATTTGCATCCAGAGCAATGACATCGTTAAACAAACGAACGGCTTCATTGAAAGAACGCGCGCCTTTTAAAAGTACGCCTTGTTGCATTTTGGCGCGGAGCAGGGTATTATCGGCTGTATATGCATTTCTATACGCTACGTATGCTTCGTTTTGGTTCTTATTTCCATAATAAGCGTCACCCAAGGCTAACTGAACGTACGGATCCTGAGCATTTGCACTACGGGCTTTTTCCAAAACAGAGAGTGCATTTTTGTAATCGGGATTATCAGCGTTCATGTATGCCTGTGCAACATAAATGTATTGCTCAGTATCTTTGCGACGTGCATCCGACATCGCCTGAGCGAACTTCTCTTTCGCAGCACTAACATCTCCGTTATTAAGGTCGATCTGCCCAAGTCCTATGTAGTTTAGTTTGTTGTCTTTAGACGCGGATAAGCCTTTCTGGAAGTAAATTTTGGCCGAGTCAGCCATTTCCTGCTTCAGGTAGACATTTCCCAAAAGAAACGCCGATCGCCCGTCATTGGGATTTGAAGCCACAATAGACTTTAAAAGCGTCTTAGCCTTTTCATATTGTTCAGCATCAATTGCCTTTTTTGCCTGTTCTACGTTTTGCGCTGAACTGAACGCAACCGCACACAGAGTAAAGAAGGCCACAGTGCTTGTCTTGAATTTATTCATGGGTATGGATTTAAGTTATGTTTACTTTTCAATTTGGTTTCTAATTAAAATATTTCTGCTGGGAAGCCGGACTGGAAGTAAGCCCGATTTAAGGATGATTCGTTGGCCGCGCTCACCGGTTATAAAAGAGCCGAAGCCCATCCCGAGGCCAGCGTAGCCTTGCGCATTGATTATAAACAAATCACGTGCCAAAGGATATTTCCCTTCTGCGATGTTGCTCTGCGTCGGCTTGTAAGCTCGGTCATTTCCCAACCCTTTCACAGCTAGTATCTGAACCTTATTGCTTTTTATTAAATCGTCAGACTCTAGTATCCAGTTCAGTCCGACAACGCCAATCATTCCTTCATTTTGTGAAATGAATTCGATGGCTTCTTTATTGGTTTTAAATGAATATATGCCTTGATCTGGAACAGATTCTATTTTAGCCATGTCGGCCAGAAAACGTACGGTACTCGAATTCGGGTTGTCAAAAACCAGTCCACCAATTTTATTTCCCTCTCCACCTTTTATAAAACTCAGAACATCCGCTAGTGCTACAATTGAATCGCGGTGCCGACTGTTCGCAATGAATACAATGCCATCGGTTGCAAACTTTGTACGCATTGGATTAACAGTCTTTTGTTCGATCATTCGAAGCTCCTGCTCTGTAAGATCACGTGGCAAGATAACGATTCGTGCCGTATCTGCCATAAAAGCCTGTATAGCTTCCTTTTCGGAACGGGCGATCGCGTTAATTTTCGCATCATAGTCGCTCTCAAAAACCATGATCTGCTCTTTGATGATCGGCAACAGTGTCTCATCGACAATAACTGTAGCCGTACCTTTCAGAATAGTTTCTTCAGGTCTTTCCTGCTTGTTGTTGCAGCCAGCCAGCGGAATTGTCACTGCCAGAAGTATTGTCAATATATTTTTCATGCTTCAATTATTTAAGCAGTCGTAAGAATCGCACTGCTGCATAAAGAACTAATATAACTCCCAAAGCGATTCTATAGTGTGTTTCCATCTGCAGAGGAAAGTCTTTCCAAAAAATTATTACAAGTCCCAGGAACAAATAAACTGCGAAGAACAGTGCTCCTATAACGAAAAGAAACCGCTGTTGTGGCGATTTCTTTTGTTGATTATTGTTGTTTCTGTTAATCATTATCGTGGCGCCTGGATTGAGATTGGCAAAGAGTACAGTACCCTGACCTTTTTACCATTCTGCTCACCCGGTATCCATTTAGGAGACCTTTTCAGAACCCTTATTGCCTCTGCTCCCGAGCCAAAACCAATGTCACGTACCACTTTAATATCGGTAAGAGAACCATCTTTCTCGACAACAAATGTAACAATTACTCGTCCGCTGACTCCTTCTTCTTCAAATCTGAAATTATTGGAGATATAATTATAAAACTTTTGGATGCCTCCCGGAAAATCCGGTTTTACTTCGATACCAGCAGTGTTGTAAATATTGTTATCTTCAATAACATCTGTAGGACCTGTACCTACTGGCTCAATCGTCAGTGGAGCATCGGGATCACCTTTAATGTCTTCGGCACCTAATTTTTTATCAACGATTTCTTTAATTTTAGGCGGTTCTTCGACCACTTCCTCGGCCTTGGCCACTACTGGCTTCACAAACTTCACCTGATCCTGTCTTGGGGGTGGCGGTGGCGGTGGCGGAAGATCTTTCGGGATTTCAATCTCTTTCGGAGGTAGCTTCACCGTGGTGATCTTCTGATCAAGGACCACTTTATCCTCCTGCTTTTCCGGCACCAACCGCGCCAGCATTGGTATACTAACCAGGAAGGCAAATATGGCCGTGCCAATCGCGAGCGATTTCATGGTGGTTCTTGGATTGTTTTTTCGAAGTTCATAAGCACCATAGTACTTATTTCTGTTCTCGAAAACGATGTCAAGCCACTGTCCTTTTAATATATCTAATTTCATTTTTTCAGATTTTTTATTACTCTGCAGCCGTGGTCTCGGCTGGTGCCGTACCATCAATAATTTCGGCTTCCTGAGGTGTAATATCAACTATGGCATAAGTAGGAACATCTACTATCGCCATCTCATCAAGTGCATCGACTAAGTTTTTATAATGAGAATTTTTGCTTGGTTTAATTATAACAATCAAACCTTTCTCAGAACTACCTGTGTAGCGAACCACCGCTTCTTTCTGGCGAAGCAACTCGGCCCGGATACCATTTTTACCGTAGGCTATTTCCTTTGGTGCCATTGGCGTATTCATGATCCCCATGTAATACATCAATTTATTATTATCACCGAGCAACATCGTCATAGTGCGGTTCTCATCGACCTTTATATCTTTATTCTTCGACGTGTCTTCGTCTTTATCCGGCAACCCCAAGTCCATCGACTGTGGCTTGGAAAGTGAGGTGGTCAGCATAAAGAAGGTAATCAATAGGAACGCCAGATCAACCATAGCCGTCAAATCGACCGTCGAATTCTGCTTTTTACTTCTTACTTTCCCGCCTTTTTTGCTTTCGCCTCCGCCGGTATCTAATTGAGCCATGTGTAAGTTAGTTTATAATTAAAAATCATCGCCTCGTAAACCAGTCACAAGATTAAAGCTGTTAATCTTCTGGCTCTGTAAAATATCCATGATTCTTTTAATATCCGGATACTCTTCTTGTGCATCACCTTTGATTGCGATGTTTAACTCTGCGTTAGCAACCTCTATTGTAGCCAATCGGGCGCTTCGTATCCAGTCAGCCAACTGGTTGTTGGTCGAATCTTTAGGAATACCGGGCTGGCCGGCAGCGATCCTGTCGGCGCTACTCATCGCAATGATGCTGTTCAAACTTTCGATCGGTACGCCAAATGATTCCATCAATGCAAACCGCTGCTTTTCATCATCCGAAAAGGTCACGCCATACTTTTCGCTCATCATCTCCAACGTACGTCTGCGTACATTCTGACCTGATACTCCAAAAAATACTTTACCATCCCCTACTGTAATTGTTGCAAGATCACTTTCAGGAAGCTTTGTCTGCACCGTTGACGCAGGCGTATCGACCGGCAAAGGTTCGGGCTGCCGCGCAGTAGCTGTCAATATAAAGAACGTTAGCAATAAGAACGCGACATCACACATCGCGGTCATGTCTATTGCCGTCATTTTTTTAGACATTTTTACTTTTGCCATTATATATTTTTATGTTTAAATCCGCCGGCTCCAAAACGGAGCCGACTGATCAAAATGATTTAGTTTCTCAAGCTACCTTTAAAACGTCGGTACGTTCCAATTATTGTCGCACCAGCCTCATCGATCGCATAAGTAAGCGTATCAATTTTTGAGGTAAAATAGTTGTATGCTATGATCGCCAAAACAGAAGTCAAGATACCAGTAGCGGTGTTAATAAGAGCCTCAGAAATACCATTCGCTAACGCAGCCTGATCCGGGGTACCTGTTGTAGCCAAAGCACCAAAAGCGGTAATCATACCAAGTACTGTTCCTAAAAGACCCACAAGCGTACCCAGCGACACCAAAGAAGACAGAATTGTCATGTTTTTCTCCAGCATTGGCATCTCAAGCGATGTTGCTTCTTCAATTTCCTTCTGAATCGTTTCTGACGCGCTCTCACTGTCGAAACCTTCTTTCTTAACCTCCTGATATTTTACAAGTGCAGCTTTAATCGCATTAGCAACAGAGCCCTTTTGTTTATCGCAGGCAGCAATAGCACCGTCGATATCGCCATTGGTTACACTTACCTGGATTTGCTTCATAAACTTGTCAAGATTTCCTTTTCCTGC
>CAZLWZ010000020.1:0-12320 GCA_964563275.1 uncultured Flavobacterium sp. | reverse complement strand
GTCAAAAATCAAGTTCTATATATCCGATAAACGACTAATCTTTACGTTGGATCATGAACTTCATCAAACACAGGTGCTAATAGTCGACCTACAGACTTTTATAACCGAGCAAAAAGCCATCCCGCAAAAAGTGTTGGCAAGCGGACCCGCGAATTCGAATTCGTACCTTTCCGGCGACTTTCTATATCAGTTAAAAGCAAATGATGCTGAACTTCGGATTACAATAACCGAATTGGCAACCGGCGACGAAAAAAATTCTTTCGGGGCTGATGCCAGGTCCGGGATCTCTTTTAGAAGTTCCCCGCTGCTTGTTCAAACCGGTAATCAGCAGGCGAGGGAGCTAAAAAAGACGAAAAGGTTTTTTAAAATACTTTCGGCATCTAAAATCGGCATTTCGGTATATCGCTCCGATCAGGTTCTGCTGACAGTCGGCGGAGTCGATTACGTCGCGTCAACAGGAAACGTTCTTTTAGGTGTTGCAGCGGGCGCAGGTATGCTACTGGGAGGCGCCGATGTACAGTTGGATGAACTGATTGGAAGCGACAATCTCAGAACAACTTTTTTTGAAAGTTATATAGATGCAAATTTTCATCCGGTGCCCTCGGGTCAAGAAGTCTTTGCCGTAGATAAGGTACACTATTTCCTTAACGAAAATGATGTTTCCAATTCAGCGCTAACGAAATATGATCGCGACTTTTTGCTGGGGTATTATTTAAGTGGCGATAAAAAATATATCCTGCGGCGGTTTCGCGATAATGCAGACCGGTAATTCTTTGCAGCTATTGTAATATGTTTTTCTTAACTTTACGTAAAACGTATTTTTATGCTGAAGAAAAGTATTGAACAGGCGCTAAATGCGCAAGTGAGAGTAGAAGCCGAATCATCCCAAATTTATCTATCAATGGCCAGTTGGGCCGAAAATCGTGGGCTTGAAGGAGTTGCGAAGTTTATGTTCGCGCAATCAGACGAAGAGAGGATGCATATGCTTAAATTGGTCCGGTATATCAACGAACGGGGCGGCTATGCACAGGTAACCGAGCTAAAGGCGCCGAAAACCAGCTTCGGCACGTTCAAGGAAATGTTTGAGGAATTGTACCAACATGAGGTCTTTGTGTCGGAGTCGATAAACGAGCTGGTACATATTGCGTTATCGGAAAAAGATTATTCCACGCATAATTTCCTGCAGTGGTATGTGGCTGAACAAATTGAAGAAGAAGCTCAGGCCAAGACGATTCTCGATAAAATCAGTTTGATTGGCGACGACAAAGGTGGTCTCTATCTTTTTGATCGTGATCTGATGCAAATGAGTATCACGAGTTCTATATCAATGAATCCTAAATAGTTAAAGTTGGCCGCAACGTGAGGTAAAGGATTATCTTTGCGGAGTTAATTCCTTTAGCTTTGGGTAAGAAAGAAAAAGAAAAGAAGAAAAAAAAGAAACTGGCCTCATCTTCGGTATTGCAGTCAGATAAAGGATGCAAAACGGAGTGCTGTGAAAAATATAAGAAGCGCGAAGATAAGCGCTGTAAACGCTGTCCGATGTTTGACCTTATTGGAAAAGTCGCATAAAAAAAGCCATTGGAGTCCAATGGCTTTTTCATTATAGCTATTTGTTTGGCCCTATCAGCAGGAGCTCATTCGCGACGACTTCGGTGTAGTATTTTTTGTCACCATTTTTATCGTCATAAGAACGATGCGTAAGTTTGCCCTCAATGGCAATTTCCTTGCCTTTGGTGACGTATTTCTCTATTATTTCTGCTGTTTTTCCCCAGGCCACAATGTTGTGCCATTGGGTGTCGGTGATTTTTTCACCTTTGTCTGTTTTGTAGGATTCGCTTGTCGCTAGGGTAAACTTTGCCAGTTTCTTCCCTGATTCAAGATTCATGATTTCAGGATCCTGGCCTGTGTTTCCGATTAAACGTACGGTGTTTCTTAAATTACTCATGGCGTGTAAAAAATTAAATGGTTTATAAATAATTGAGCTTCGTGATGATTCGGTCAGAATCAACATGGCAAATATGTCCCGAACGCAAAAAATTAGACGGTAATTAAATATTTGCTTTCGGTTGTAAGTATTTGTAACCGTTTGCAATTGGATGATATTTTCACTACATTCGCTTAAATCACAATATTTTATGCAAGCCGAAATAAATAAAGTCGAACTCCGAAATTTACAGATCGAAGATTATAAAGAGCTCAAAAGCTCGATGATGGAAGCTTATTCCGAAATGGCGGGTTCTTACTGGCGCGAGCATCACATAGAGAAATTACTCGAAGTTTTCCCCGAAGGACAGCTTGTAATTCTTGTTGATGATAAAGTTGTCGGGTCGGCGCTGTCGCTGATCGTACCGGAGGATCTCGTCGATAAAAATCACAATTACGCGAAAATCACCGGTAATTATACATTCTCAACTCACGACCCCAATGGCGAGGTGCTATATGGCATCGATGTTTTTATACATCCTACTTATCGCGGACTCAGGCTGGGCCGAAGATTATATGACGCTCGGAAAGAAATCTGCGAACAATTGAATCTGAAAGCAATCGTTTTTGCGGGACGGATCCCAAATTATAACCAATACGCTCAAGATCTGACGCCGAAGGCTTATATCGACAAGGTAAAACTTAAAGAAATTCATGACCCGGTACTATCATTTCAGTTGAGTAATGATTTCCATGTGCTGCGGATCATGAAAAATTACCTCGAAGGCGACACTGGTTCGCAGGATTTTGCAGTTCTGCTTGAATGGAACAACATATACTATAACGAATCACCGGGGAAAATCAATTCCGGCAAAACGGTTATCCGGCTCGGGCTGATCCAATGGCAAATGCGCCAACTCAACAATCTCGAGGCTCTTTTTGAACAGGCCGAATTTTTCATTGATGTTGTTTCGGGTTATGGCAGCGATTTTGCCGTTTTTCCGGAACTGTTCATCGCGCCGCTGATGGCGGATTATAACCATATGTCGGAATCGGAGGCAATTCGTGAAATCGCAAAACATTCTGAGCCTATTCGCAAAAGGTTCCAGGAGCTGGCGATCTCGTATAACATCAACATCATCACCGGCAGCATGCCCATGGTCGAAGACGGAGCACTGTACAACAGCGGCTTTCTTTGCAAGCGCGACGGTTCTTCCGAAAAATACACCAAAATCCATATCACGCCTAACGAAGTACATCACTGGGGAATGACCGGTGGTTCTGAAATCCAGACATTTGACACCGACTGCGGGAAAATCGGTATCGTCATCTGCTACGATGTCGAATTTCCTGAGCTGTCGCGGCTAATGGCCGATGAGGGAATGAACATTCTTTTCGTGCCGTTCCTCACCGACACTCAAAACGGATACACGCGGGTCAAGAATTGTGCGCAAGCGCGTGCGATAGAGAACGAATGTTACGTGGCAATCGCCGGATGTGTCGGCAACCTTCCGCGTGTGAACAACATGGACATACAATACGCACAAACCGCCGTTTTTACACCATCTGATTTTGCCTTCCCGAGTAATGGCGTCAAAGCCGAAGCGACCCCAAATACGGAAATGACCTTGATTGTAGATGTCGACCTCGACCTTTTAAAAGAACTGCACGAACATGGTACCGTACGGATCCTGAAGGACAGACGGCATGATTTGTATCAAATAAAAAAGAAAAAGCAATGAGAGCCTGCCTGGAGTGCGGCGATAAAATAGTTGGCCGCGAAGACAAGAAGTTTTGCAGCGACGGATGCAGGAATGCATTCAACAACAAGATAAACAAGGACTGCAACAACTATATGCGCAACATAAATAACCGGTTGCGAAAGAACTACAGAATTCTGTCTGAACTCAACACCGAAGGCAAAACTAAAACAAACAAGCAAAAACTTCTTACAAAAGGATTTGATTTCGAGTACTTTACCAATATATTGCAGACTAAAACCGGGAACATGTACTATTTTCTATACGATCAGGGATATATGCGGTTGGAAAATGATTATTATATGTTGGTAAAAAAAGATCTGTAGTCCGTACCAAACATCCGAACATGAAAAGAAATTACACCTCCATTTTCGTCGTGCTCTTCACGTTCGGAATATTGTGCTGGATGCAATTTACCCTGATGCCGTGGCAAAGCAAAAACGAAGGTCCCTTAGCCGATTTTTCCGAGAAACGTGCGGCGAAGCACATCAAGGCGATTTCCGCCGAGCCCCATTATGTTGGATCACCGGGCCATGAATCGGTAGCAGGTTATCTTCAGCGCGAACTTCAGAAACTCGGCTTCGAAACCATTGTGCAGGAAGGAACAACATTATCCGATTGGGGCAACCTTGTCAAATCAAAAAATATCCTGGCGCGACTTAAAGGCCGGGGCAGTTCAAAGGCACTGTTGCTGCTTTCACACTACGACAGCGCGCCGCATTCCGCTTCTTACGGCGCCGCCGATAATGCTACCGGCGTTGGTGTCATACTTGAAGGCATTCGCGCTTTTCTTCACAACAAAACGCCACACCAGAACGACATCATCATCCTTTTCTCGGACGCCGAAGAACTTGGGCTAAATGGGGCGGCGTTGTTTGTCAGCCAGAGCGAATGGGCATCAGAGGTCGGTTTAGTACTTAATTTTGAAGCCCGCGGAACCGCCGGTCCATCATACATGCTGATGGAAGTCAACAACGGTAATTCAGCAATGGTGAAAGGTTTTGCCCAAGCAAATCCGCGGTACCCCGTTTCAAACTCTCTGATGTACAGCATTTACAAGATGCTGCCAAACGACACTGACTTAACGGTTTTTCGCGAGTATGGAAAAGTCCCGGGATTCAATTTCGCCTTCATCGATGATCATTTTAATTATCACACAGCTCAGGATGATTTTGGGCATCTCGACCTGAAATCGGTTGCTCATCAGGGATCCTACCTGATGCCGCTGCTGGAGCACTTTGGGAATGAAGATTTACGCACGCTCGATTCAGCCACCGAGCATGTATATTTCAATACGCCGGTCCGCTTCTTCCACTACCCTTTCGGATGGAACCTTGCCCTGCTTTCGGGCGCATTCCTGTTCTTTCTGCTGCTGCTGTTTATCGGAGTGGCCAAAAGATTGCTGAACCCGCACGAGATGGGAAGGGGATTTTTACGATTAGTGGGCGCCATCGCAGCGGCCGGAATCGTGGCTTTTCTGGGGTGGAAAATCCTGTTGGCGGCCTACCCTCGGTACGGGGACATACTGCACGGTTTTACCTATAACGGACATTCGTATATCGCGGCGTTCGTCTTGCTGTCAATTGCATTCTCGTTTCTCTTTTATGCGAATTCGAAGACCGACACGGCACTGATAAATTATTCGGTAGCACCCATAGCTCTTTGGTTGATAATAAACACACTCATCGTTTTCCTTCTCCCGGGAGCCGGATTCTTGATTATACCCGTGTATTTCACGCTTATTATGTTCGCGTATTTCGTCGCTACACAACGCACTAACAAAGCGGTTTTTGCGCTTCTCTCGATTCCGTCGCTATTGATTTACGTGCCGTTCATCGTCATGCTGCCAATCGGGCTTGGCTTAAAGATACTCGTAGCAAGTGCTGTATTAACTGTTCTTGTTTTTGGTTTGCTGCTGCCGGTATTTGGCGCGTTCGGCAGGAAGACGATCTGGTCGGCTGTTTTTTTTATGGCAGCGATCGGTTTTTTTATACATGCTCATGTGAACTCCGGCTTCGAACCCGGAAAAGCGAGACCAAACAGTTTGCTTTATGTTTATGATTCCGATGCCGATAAAGCCCTTTGGACAACCTATGATAAGCGACTGGATATATGGACGAAAACCTTTTTGACCGATAATCCAAACGACGCGTCATCACTCAGGAAGTATCAGCTGTTCAGCAAATATAATTCAGCTTTTACCTTTACATCGGATGCACTTGTCCGGGATCTGCCTGAACCATCGATCATTTTTAGACGCGATTCAGTTATCGGAAGTCAGCGTTATCTTGACATACTTATTACACCAAACCGCAACGTGAACCGCTATGACATTTTTGCTGACGAAAGCATGGCGCTTCACAATGTAAAGGCAAACGGGGCGAAACCTCTTGGTCAACAAGGTTCGCTATATAAACGCAATGGACGGAAAATCATCAGTTACTATGTCGTAAATAATGAGCCGCTTTCACTTCAGTTCAGCATTCCGGCCGCCAGCGAACTTGACATGGAATTGATGGAATCATCATTTGATCTAATGACCAATCCGTTGTTCGAAATGCAGCGACGGACAGAAAGTATGATGCCGATGCCTTTCGTGCTGACCGATGCCGTCGTTATCATCAAGAAGATTCAGCCCGCAGCAAAGACACTTGTTCCTGTTGCGGTCCGAAAAAACTTTTCGCTACAGAATTCAGCTGAACCCGACACAATTCCGGATCCTGATTTTAATACCCCGGAGACTTACTGATGGATACTATTGCTGTTTTAGGTTGCGGATGGCTCGGACTACCGTTAGCCACACATCTGAGAAAGAAGGGTTATATACTTCGCGGCTCGACCACGTCGGTCGACAAAACGAAGCTGTTGCGTCAATCCGGCATTGATTCATATATCATTGAACTGAACGAAGGAGGCGTCTCAGGCCCAGTCAAAATTTTTCTTAAAGGAGTACACATATTGATTATTGGTGTGCCGCCCAAAGCAAAAACCGCAACCGATTTCCCGCGAAGAATAGCACATCTTATTCCGCATATTCACAGTGCCAACGTTATGCATGTAATTTTTATCAGTTCGACGTCGGTTTACGCCGATGAAAATCTGACTGTCACCGAAGAAACGACACCGGCACCGGAAACCCTCTCAGGCAAAAATCTTGTTATATCTGAACAATTGCTGCGGCAAAACTCACACTTCCAAACAACTATTGTCCGCTTCGGAGGCCTAATTGGCCCGGAAAGGCATCCGGTAAAATTCTTGTCTGGGCGATACCTTGAAAATTGCGATGCTCCGGTCAACCTGATTCAGCAAGCTGACTGTATTGGTATTATTTCGGCCATTATTGAAAAAGCTGCCTGGGGGGAAATTTTTAACGCAGTAGCACCGTACCATCCTGCTCGAAAGGATTATTATACAAACCAGGCACTAGAATTGAAAATACCGCCTCCTGTGTATTCGGTTGGAAAATCGGTAGGCAAAACAGTCACATCCCACAAACTTGCAGATTTATTGGAGTACCGCTTTCTGCACCCTGAACTATAAAAAAAAATCCGGGCGAACCCGGATTTCTCTATTACCATATAATTACCCGTTTTTCAACCGGCAGATACATACCGTCACCTTCCTTGATATCAAAAGCGTTATAAAATGCTTCTATATTCTGAAGCGGCACGTATGCCCTGTACTGTCCCGGCGAATGTGGATCGGTTTTCACCTGGTTCTTTATTGCTTCGTCACGCATCTTTGTACGCCATATAGTTGCCCATGAAATGAAAAATCTTTGTTCAGGTGTAAATCCGTCTATTAGTCCAGGGTTACCATTTTCTTTTAGGTGGATCTGCAGTCCGTCATACGCTGCGTTCACGCCACCTAAATCACCAATGTTTTCGCCGAGGGTAAACTTCCCATCAACGAAAATTCCCGGAAGCGGCTCAAGCGCGCTATATTGATCGGCCAAGGCAGTCCCAAGTCCGGTAAATTGCATCAAGTCGGCTTCCGACCACCAGTTCACAAGGTTTCCATCGGCATTATACCGTGATCCCGAATCATCGAAACCATGAGAAATTTCGTGACCGATAACAGCACCAATTCCACCATAATTTACGGCCTCATCAGCCTGATAATTATAAAAAGGCGGTTGAAGGATGGCGGCAGGGAAAACGATTTCATTATAAGAAGGGCTGTAATAAGCGTTCACCGTTTGAGGCGACATTCCCCACTCTTCTTTATCTACCGGCTTATTTAAATCGGCGAGGCCTTTCTCATAACGCCATCTGGCGACATTTTTCATATTGGAGAAGAAACTACCGCCCTCATTCGGTGCCTTGATTTCAAGTTTTGAATAGTCCTTCCATTTGTCGGGATAGCCAATTTTCACACGTGTTTTATGAAGTTTTGCAATCGCGTTTGCCCGGGTTTCCTTGGTCATCCATGGCAGGTTGTTGATACGGTTTTCAAAGGCGAGCTTGACGTTGTCGATCATTTTTTCGGCTTTTGCCTTCGCCTCGGCCGGAAATTTTTGCTCTACATATAGTTTTCCAAGTGCTTCGCCTACAGTTCCATTTATTACCTGTAGGGCTCGCTCATCACGTGGCCGCTGCTTTACCGCACCAGTAAGCGTTTTGCTGTAAAAATCCCAATTCGCAGATTCGATCTCGGTCGAAAGTTGCCCCGCACTTTTGTTTAAAAGCGTCCAGCGCATATACGCTTTCCAGTCATCAACTTTATTCTGTGTTAAGATTTCCTGTAACGCGGCCATATACTTCGGCTGCGAAACTATTACTGTATCCACTTTCGGGATGCCCACGCCTGTAAGATAAGTGTTCCAATTAATTGCCGGAACCAGCTTTTGCAGCTCTGCAACAGTCATCGGATTGTAGCTCTTCCTGCGGTCACGACGTTCTACACGGTCAAGCCGTGGCGCCGACATTGCAGTCTCCAAGGCAAGAATTTTTTGCGCATTGGCTTTCGCTGTCGCCGGGCTTTCACCGAGATACTGCAGCATTCTTGCGACATGCTCGACATACTTCTCGCGCTTTTCCTTCGAATCGGCGTCATTGGCAACATAATAATCGCGATCAGGCAAACCGAGGCTTCCAAGACCAATATACACTACATTTCTGTTGCTGTTTTTAGCATCGGCTCCAATCCCGACACCTGTAAATCCGATTCCGCCTTCAGGCTCGGTACTGATCATCAGCTTTTGAAGGTCGGCGACGTTTTTGACGGCGTTTATCCTTGCCAGATACGGCTTTAACGGGCTGATCCCCGCTTTATCGCGGGCTACAGTATCGAGTATCGTCTTATATAAGCCAACGGCCTTTCCCTGATCAGTATCCGATTTATAATTTGGGTTTTTCGCGGCCGAATTTAAGATGGCAAGCGCGTCACTGTCGGTTTTTTGGCGTAGTGCATCAAAACTGCCCCAGCGTGTACGATCGGCCGGAATCTCTGTGTTATCGATCCATTTTCCGTTAACAAAGCGGAAAAAATCATCCTGCGGCCTGACGGTACGGTCCATGTAGTCGACATTAATTCCCGGTTCCCGATCCGGCGCCTGTGCAAAAGTGTTCGCACATACCGCAAATAGCGGCAGTACGAAAAATAATTTACTGATTTTCATGTTTTTTTGACAAAAGTTGAAGAACAAAAATAACGAATATAAATTAAAAATATTTTAACTCAAATATGGTAACTGCAACCCCTCGCGGCCGCATGCGATTTTGTATTTTTGCACCCAAATCACAGCAATGTTTAAATTCATCCGAAAGTATCGCATCTTTTTTACTACCATGGGTATTCTATCAGCGATAATATTATATCTTTTTTATAATGCACTCAAGCCGGCGAAGTCGCTGCCGATATACAATCCGGCCATGGTCAACCCCGAACTTGTCGACAGTACGATGCAGCACATCGGCAGGAACCACACGATATCCGATTTTAAATTCGTCAATCAAAACGGCGACACCATTACACAAGACATTTATGATGGAAAAGTATATGTGGCCGATTTTTTCTTTACGACCTGTGCCTCGATCTGTCCGATTATGACAAAAAACATGGCCGATATCCAAAAGGCGACGCTTGATAACGATCAGGTATTACTGCTTTCACACACTGTAATGCCAGAGATAGACACTGTTGCCATACTTAAGAAATATGCCCTTGAAAACGGCGTGGAAGACACAAAGTGGAACCTTGTTACTGGCCGAAAAGAAGATATTTACGAAATGGCACGAAAGTCATACCTCGCTGTGAAACTCGGGAAACCTGAGGAACTTCACGATATGGTACATACCGAAAATTTCGTGCTTGTCGACCAGAAAAGACGCGTTCGCGGATTTTATGACGGAACCGATAAGGAAGACATAAAAAAGCTGATTGATGATATCAATTGGCTGACAAAGAAAGAGGAGTAGCCGAAGATGAGGCGTTCGCGAGCTGGCTCATTAAATAAAAATGACTATTTTTGCCTTTATTTAATCTAAATAAGACTTGACAACCCTAAATCTTCTTCAGAAAGGCGATAAAGCGCTGATACATGACTTCGATATAGACAGCATTCCGCTAAAGTTACTTGAGATGGGCTGCCTGCCGGGCAATACGGTGGAGCTGCTTCAGCGTGCGCCATTCGGTGATCCGCTGTATGTTTGCGTAAATGGTTCACATTTGGCGATTCGGGTGGAAACCGCGAAGCAGATTGCTATTGAAATAATTGCTGATGAGTAACGAGAACATCAATGTCGCGTTGATCGGCAATCCGAACACGGGAAAAACATCGGTATTCAACCAACTAACGGGCCTAAACCAGCAGGTTGGGAACTATCCCGGAATAACGGTCGAGAAAAAAATCGGTTTTTGCAGACTGCCCAACAACGTGCGCGCAAACATTTTGGATTTGCCGGGAACATATTCGCTGAACGCTAGCTCAATTGATGAAAATGTGGTCATCGAACTTTTGCTTAACAAAAATGACAGGCTTTATCCCGATGTTGCCGTTGTTGTGACCGATGTGGAAAATTTGAAGCGCAACCTGCTGCTTTTTACACAAATCAAAGATCTTGAAATCCCGACCATCCTGGTAATTAACATGGCCGACAGGATGAAGTACAAAGGCATTACGCTCGACATACCATTGCTGGAAGAGCGGCTCAAGACGAAGATCGCGCTGATCAGCAGCCGAAGGAAAATTGGTATAGATGAGCTTAAAAACCTGATCGTAAATTACAAGAGTCTGTCTACCGAGCCATGCTTAAATGCTTCAGCAATCGACCCGGATTACTTCGACAAACTGCGGCACGCATTTCCTAACCAGTTATTGTACAAGCTGTGGCTCGTGATTACACAGGATGTCAATTTCCTGAACCTCGAACGTAACGAGATAAGAAGTAATTTTACGAAATCGCATTCCGATCTAAAGCGGTTGCAACAAAAGGAGACGATAAAACGATACCAGTTCATAAACGATGTACTAAAGAGCGGGCAGGTCATCGACGCATCGGTAGCGCAGGGTTTTGGCAGCAAACTCGACCGGGTGCTGACGCACAAAGTGTGGGGATACGTTATCTTTTTCACGATCTTATTTGTGATTTTTCAATCGATATTTGACTGGTCGAGCTACCCGATGGATTTTATCGATGCATCATTTGCCTCTTTAAGTTCATGGGTGTCCGAAACTTTGCCTCCGGGCACGCTTACAAATCTGATTTCGCAGGGCATAATTCCGGGTATCGCCGGAATCCTGATATTCATTCCTCAGATCGCCTTTTTGTTCCTGTTCATTTCCATCCTGGAGGAAAGTGGCTACATGAGCAGAGTCGTCTTCCTGATGGACAAGATCATGCGCCGCTTCGGCCTTAGTGGAAAAAGTGTTGTCCCATTAATTTCAGGAACAGCCTGCGCAATTCCGGCCATTATGGCGACCCGAAATATAGAAAATTGGAAAGAAAGGTTGATTACGATATTAGTAACGCCATTTACGACCTGTTCAGCACGGCTTCCGGTGTACGCCATCATAATCGCGCTCGTGATTCCTGATACACGCGTTTTGGGCTTCCTGAACCTTCAGGGACTAACCTTGATGCTGCTGTACATGCTCGGGTTTGGGACGGCCATATTTTCGGCGTACCTTCTGAACAAAATACTGAAAATCAACAGCAAGACTTTCTTTGTAATCGAAATGCCAAACTACAAGCTGCCGATGATCAAAAATGTCGGGCTGAACGTGGTGGAAAAAACAAAATCGTTCATTTATGGCGCGGGGAAAATCATACTTGCAATATCGATTGTATTATGGTTTTTGGCGTCATATGGCCCGGGTGAAAAGTTCCTCCTGGCGCAGGATATCGTAACAGAAGCGTCGGCTGGCGAAAATATTTCGGATGAAGAACTCGAAAACCGGATTGCATCCTTTAAACTGGAGAATTCGTATATAGGAATTTTAGGAAAATCCATCGAACCAGTGATTAGGCCTCTGGGATACGACTGGAAAATCGGAATTGCAGTACTGACCTCATTTGCAGCGCGCGAAGTATTCGTTGGCACTCTTGCCACAATTTACAGCGTAGGCGACACCGAGAACGATGATACCATCAAAAACAAAATGGGCACCGAGGTGAATCCCGAGACCGGAGAAAA